>NZ_JABERS010000090.1:0-4778 GCF_013168745.1 Aeromonas sp. TW 6
CGGCAAGCGATTGGGCCGCTGCCCACAGGAGTGGTTGAGGGCCGTGGTCAGGGCGTGCATCGAGAAGACAGATTATCCCATCCCGGCAGAACTGATGCCGTCAACCCCGTCCTGGTGAATAGATACGCGCAGCCTGGTAGTTCGCCGAGTCGTCCTCCACCAGTTTGGTTTTGGCCGGATCGAGGATCTCAATTTTCTGCTCCAGTTTGGTCAGGAACAGCCCTTCTTTACCGCGTACCAGCTCGGAGATGCCATCACAGGTCAGCAGGTGGCCACCATCACCACTGTTGTCCGCACGGCGAATACGCCACTCCGCATCCCGAATCACCACCCGCATACCGGGTGCAAAATTGTGCTCGTTCATTTGTCTTATCTTTCTGTCTGAGCAGTGTGACCAAACGTTCGCCCATCCAATACCGATGGGCGCTAACCACTGGGCACTGCGATAAAAAGGGAACAAAAGAGTACCATGAGGTCAAGCCTGTTGTAATGACAAAGGCCATGATTCATAAGATATTCTTTCGTTTTTCAGCTAGATAAAAAACTCATCGTGAAACAATGAAGGCCTCGTAGACACGAGGCCTTCTTCTCAGCCAGCGATGATGTAACTCTCGAGCCCACTCTCGGGAGAAACCAGCTTCGCAGTATGGGCAGCAATAAGCTCTACCTGACGCGCAACAGGCTGGTCAAAGTCGAAATAGCTCGCCCCCTGACAACGCCAGTAGCCCAATCCCATATCCAACAGCAGATAAGCTTCCGAGCCGTCCTCGAAGGTCACCACCAGTTCCCGACCGTGGCCGGTCGCCGACTTGTCGCCAGAGTTCAGATCTATGCTTCCCTGCCAAGAGGGGCCAACATAGCCCTCCTCAAGCAACATGGTAATAGCCGCCTGGCGATCCGCCTCACTCTGCCAACTGTTGTAAAGGGCATCATGTTGAGGGGTATTGAAATCAAGCTTCTTCACGTTGATCTGTAATGCCGCCTGATCGGCTATGCCCTGTTCCACCAGCTCCGTTAATAGCTCTCCAAGCAATCGCGCTGTAAATGGGCTGTGTAGATAGCGATCACTGTACTGAACACGCACGATCTGCCTCTTTTTGGTAAACGCCTTTTTCCACACCGAGCTATGCCGGGTAATTAAGGTCCAGAAGCGGCTACCGAATCCAGCCAGAGGGCCATCCAACTGATCCGCCAGATTGATGCGCACCGCTCCAGCCGGTATGGCCGGTAACAGTTCATCAGCAGTCATCCGAGTACCTTCATGTCCTGCAGGAATACTCTTGCTTGTTGTCACCACTGGCGTCAGAGCACTGAAGCCCCACTGTTTACCCGGTTCACACACCACATCCTTGCTGGCAGCCCACTGCATGGTTTGCTCACCCACCAGTTGGGCGAGCCAGTAGCCTTGCTGCGATGTGCGCGGCGCTGCCGACAGAGATTGAATAACAATCCGCGCACCCGGCATCGCGGCCAATGCGGCCAGCTGATGCCGAATTCGATCGGGTAATTTACTGCTTGGCACGGTCAGCATGATTTCGACCATTCCACCGACCGAGACAAAGTGCATCAGGTCATTTAGCAACGGCCAACTAGCGAAATCCCAGACTTCAGGATCGCCACCCAATACCAGAGAACAGGAATGGAACACCCCAGATGAGAGACGCTGAGACAGACGCGACATCAGCGGAAAGGTCTCAACACGGCTCTGCGGCCCAAAATGATGGAATTCCGGAGCCAATTTCAGGCGCTGAATACGACCTGGCGTCATTAATGGCAGAGCACTCAATCTATCAAGCTTGCTGACATAGTGCTGGCTGTCATACCCCAGTAAGCAGTGGTGGCAGCACTTGTCGCACTCGCAGTCGAGCAACTTGGCGGCATAATCAAAGACATCCCCCCAGAGGTCAATCAGCTGGACGGCATAGCCTGCACCACCCGCGTTGTTGTCATAAATAAAGATCGAGTAGCCAGTAGCATTATTTGCATCCGTTGTCTGCTGAGTGGTCACACCAAGCTCAGTGTTCTCGATCCCCAGAACATGGGCCAAGCCTTCGCGCAGCGCAACAGCCAGCGAGCGGGCTGCGACCTCGCTGCGGATGAGTAGGCCGTTCTCATCATTCAGTTGCAGCTCGACCATATCGGTACGATTGCTATAACCAAGCCACAGGTCTTTATGAACATGTCCATAACAGAGCTTGTTGGTGTGATTGTTACTGCCACCTCGCAACAATAGATGGGTATTCTCTAGCGCCGGATTGCTAAGACTCTCTGGTGTACGCCCAGCTTCAGTCTGAGAGTCAGTGCGGCCACAAGAGAGACAAATGGCATATCCAGCACCATGCTCTCCATTACTGAAATGGAACAGTTCACCACTGTTACTAAAGCGATAACGACCAAGCGAGGCATCCGGTAGCGCCACCCAGGTGGAGGAAGGCACCAATACACGAGGATCCTGATATGGCAACTGAGCAGGTGAACTCACATCATTGTGCGGCTTATAGCGAATGTCGGTAGCAAAGCCAATCGGTTGCAGATAGCGCACGATTCGTAACTGAGCCGATTCGGCACCGCAATGCGAACAACCCGTCGGATAAGTCGCGCTGGTTGCGCCAGCACCGCAGTGTGTGCAGTGCCAAAACCAAGGGATCTGATGGTCACCAGATATCTCTTGTCCACTTGCCAACACCTTGCCAAGCATGATTCCTGCCGAACGGTAGACCTTACCTCCTAGCACCACATCAGCCCCTGGCGCATATTCCCGTAGCGCAGTAGGCAGATCCCGGCTTGGCAGCTTTTCAATATTGCGGGCGAAATTCTCCTTTCCCTCTTGCTGATCACGTTGACTGGCTCTTAGCGCCTTACGCTTTTCCAGCTCATCCATGGTCAAGTAATTGAAATTCACCACACCTACCGGGAATCCATGCCCGGGCAAGAAGGTTTCACTCATCAACTTGGAAAATAGATAAGCACTGCGGTAGTCCCGCAGTTGGTAGGTGACGGCCTTACCGGCTGGGGTTGATTCCCAATCATTGTTGTCAGCCCTCAAGGATGCAGCGTTTTGCAGCAAGGTGGAAAGCTGGGCGCGCCAGCCATTATCGACCTTCTGCATCATAATACCGGTCTGCTCGAGCAGTTGATCAATACTCAAGGCAGCAAGTGATGTGCCTTTGACCAATCGGGTCAGACTATCAGTCATTTCGCTATGACTATTTTCCAACCAATGCAAAAATCGCTGGCACTGGCTACTGCTGCCATCTTCCTCGAAAAACCATTTGCAACTCAACTTAGTAGCGTCCGGTACCTCAGCACGCAAAAAGCGGCCTAACAACAAGGCATTCACATGTCGCTGGACAATACTAGCGCTCTCGAGCCGCACCTGAGGTGCCTTGGCGCGCACACTGAACGGCCAGAGAGGATTTTTGAATACCTCCATACCGTGCGCCGTACTCTTGCACAAGGTGATCGCAGCTGAAGCAGTCTCACCACGTCGTCCGGCGCGGCCTGCACGCTGTAGATAATTGGCGGGTGCCGGTGGCACGTTATTCATTGCGACCAGGCTCATACCTCCAATATCCACCCCCATCTCCATGGTGGTTGAACAGTTGAGAACATTAACCTTGCCATCCTTGAATAACTTTTCGTTGTACTGGTTCTGTGCCGGCGTGCGCTGCGCAGAATGCTCTTCCAGTCGATACCAGCCATCCTTGAGGGCCAAGCGGTCACTGCGAGTTGACCAAAGCCCCTCCGCTCTTGCTTGCTTAACCTGCGGTTCGGTTTCCAGCCAGTTCAATCGCTCCTCACGCGCCATGTCACTACCGCCCGGCAAATGCCAGTGGCGCAGAGGCAGGGTTGGCATTTCCACCTTCTGAGCGAGCTCCGGAGCGATTTCGTTGCTACCGGGCAAATAGGGAGAATATCCCATTAAGGTCACATCCAGAGCCCTGCGGGTATAGGGGCAACGCCACACCGTCTTCGGGCTGTAAAAATGAGCCTGTTGCTTGACATCAAATTGATAGCCCGACTCGAACTGCCGGAAATATGGTCGTAACACATCCCACACATCCTTCATCAAGTTATTAACCAGGTCACGCCAATAGGTTTGTTCAGGTTGAATCGCTGGAAACACAGCCACCAGCAGTTTTATCACCCGATTGAAGTAACGATCATGAATTCGTGGCCACAACAGCTCACGATTTAAACTTTTTTGTTTTTTATCTGGGCCTTGTAACCACTTAACCGGAAATCGCGTCCCCATCCAGCGTGGATATTCTTCATTTTCATAAAAAACGGCACTGCGTTCGCGAACAAAAAAGTCCAATGTAATCTTCAGAAGGTTACGCCATTCGGGTAACTGTCTGGCTGGATCCGAGAGCAAAATACGCCAGTCTGCGGGACAACGAGTAACATCTTCAAGGAAGGGATAATGGATTGAAACCAGCCCGAGACTTTCCAGGGTCCAGCTATTTTTGGGGCGGCGGCCAAACTCGCTATAAAGACAGAAATCAGCAAATTGCTGCTTGGTGAGATCGAGGTCAGTCAAGTCTTTGAAGGCGCTACGCATCCTGTCAGCCAAATCGACACTACCGGCCAGCTGTTCAGCCAGCATCTGCCAGGAAACTGGCTTAATTTGTTGACCTGCACAACCGGAAAAAACGTCGATGCTCTTTTCGCCCATGTTCTGAGTCAAATTGTTCAGTAAAGCCGTGCCCCGAAACATCGCTTTCATTCTTATCCCAATACGCTTGGAACTGTTCTTTTACTTCAGTATTGAGGCTAGG
>NZ_JABERS010000091.1:0-4337 GCF_013168745.1 Aeromonas sp. TW 6
ACGATTAAAAAGTGTGAAGGCGATCCTGACTATAAAGTTAACTGCATATCACAGGCCTATAAGTATTTGTTTTGTAGGCAAAAAACTATTTTTAATTTTTAACAAAATGTTCACGATCTCGCCCTGGACTATTTACAGCTTGGCAACGCAAGGTACAATTAAAATCGTACTTGGAGCCGTTCAACTGATCGAGACTTGATCAACTTGTGCAGAGAATGATCATGCGTCGGCCCTGCCAGGCTAAACGCTCACGCCAACTAGCCGGGATCCCTTCTTCGCCATAATAGGCACCGGCCAGTTGGCCATAGATAGCAGCCACAGTGTCGGCATCATCCCCTAGATTGGCAGCCAGCAAAGCACCTTCGGCAAATGTAGTGCTATGCCAGAAACTCCATAGTGCCGCCTCCAGGCTGTGCACAACATAACCACTACTGGAAATCTCGTGACGAGTCTTGTGGCGATAAGTTCCACACGCGATCGCGTCTATCTCCTCCGGCAATACTCCCAACGCACTCAACTCAGACTCTGTCAGTTTCAGAACCGCATCTTTGCCAGCATCTTGGGAGGGATCGATGAGCAACGCCTTATCAATAAACAGTGCCATCAACTGACACGCCGCAACGGCCCGAGCCTCACCATGGGTAGTACGAGAACTCAGTGCAACCATATTCAAGAGATATTGCAGAGCATTCTCTCTTTTTTGCACCCTATGCTGACTGTAAAAGAGCACAATGGGCGCTAATCGCATCAAGCTGCCGTTTCCTGCACTCATGGCATCTTCACTGCCAGGATAAGGGTCGCCACTATGACCATACTGGCGTAGTGCCCTTCTGACGGTACTACCAATGTCAAAGCAATAACCTGTCACTGAGTTTTCACCCTGCCGATACCAACGTTGATAGCGAGCTAACTGATCGAGTGGATCATGTCGATGACATGCCAACAGGCTGTCAGCCAAACACAAGGCCATGCTGGTATCATCGGTCCATTGACCAGCTTCGAGCTTAAATGGCCCCCCCCCGATCATATCTGTCAATGCCGTGTAACTATCACGGGGAGCAAACTCTAGGGTTGTACCCAATGCATCGCCAATAGCGAGGCCAAGCAGACATCCCTTGGCGGCACTCTGTCTGTTTTTCATACGTGTAATGTCCATGGAAGAGATATATGCACCAACGCTCCGGCAAGACTGAAGACTGTTGCGAGCGAATGATGCAGAAAAGCCCTATAAAAGAAGGAGTAGCATCCCCTTGCAACCTGCTGATTAACAGCCGAGCGCATCCTCACGCAGGGTGCCCTGTTTGCCATCGTCACACCGGTAGCGGGTATGGCCCAATGCATCTTGCCGATAGGTGCAGTTGGCCGCTTGCGCAGGATGAGCAAACAACCAGCCCGCCAGCACACCGAACAGGGCTAACCCACGCCACCTCGCTCGTGGTGACTGTCGGCCAAGGTGAACCTGATCTCGATGCTGTCGTCTGCGGTCCATCGCCGGTTTCCTCTGATGTGTACCTAGTTAAGGGTACTGTGTTCGCCGCCCTGCTCCGATACTGAGGTTTTGCACATGTACCATTTTCAGGCAGATGTTCGCGGCTCTGCTGCGAGCATGTTGCAGCCCGTTGCCGCAAAACCGGGTTGCTGGGGCTAGCCACCCACGCCCCTTCCCACTGGCGGTGGGTTACTCCGTTTGCGCAGTCGGTTTTCTACGTTTAATGCGCCACTCATGCTGACAGAGGGTGCAACACCGCTCCATCGAGTAGCCGATCTCAATGCAGCACCCCCCCAATGCCACTTCACGGCGATCGCTCATCGCGACCAATTCTTCAGACGGCATGCCATAGACGATATCAACACCACTCTTTTGCCTGCAGGCCGGGCAGATATATTTCCTTCGTCTCGTCATCTTCCATTGACCATGTTGTTACCGATTGAGGCCATGCTACGCGATCCTGGCCAACCAAAACTTGCGTTGATGCAAACATTGGGTTTTATAATGGCTGTATGGATATACAGCCTTGCAGCATGATGAACCTACTCACCCCAGACCTTTCAGCCACTGAGGTGGCCATGCCGCTGTTCTTGCAGCGGGCCTCTTGCGGCTTTCCCAGCCCCGCCAGCGACTATCTGGAAGGCAGTCTCGATCTCAATCGTCACTGCATCAGCCATCCGGCCGCCACCTTCTACCTGCGTGCCGAGGGGGAGAGCATGACCGGGGTCGGTATCTTTCCCGGTGATGTGTTGGTGGTCGATAAGAGCCTGACCGCCCGCCACGGTGACGTGGTGATTGCACTGCTCGATGGCGGCTTTACGGTGAAGATCTTGCAACTCACCCCCCGGCTCGCGTTGCTGCCCGCCAACCCAGCCTTTGCCCCGCTGGCGGTGGATGCCGAGCAAGGGTTTGAGCTGTTCGGGGTGGTGACCCATGTGATCGGTAATTTGAGGCAGCGTGATGGCCATTGCGCTGGTTGATGTTAATAACTTCTACGCCAGTTGTGAGCGGCTGTTTCGCCCCGAGCTGCGTGGGCGACCACTGGTGGTGCTCTCCAACAACGATGGCTGCGTGGTGTCTCGCTCTTACGAAGCCAAGGCGATGGGCATCAAGATGGGGGTGCCCTACTTTCAGATACGCGAGCCGTTTGAGGCGCATGGCGGGGTGGCGTTCAGCTCCAATTATGCCCTCTATGGTGATATGTCGAGCCGGGTGATGAGCACGCTGGAGACCATGGCCCCTGAGCTGGAGGTCTACTCCATCGATGAAGCATTTCTGGCGTTGTCGGCGTCGTTTGCCGGGGATCTCACCGCCTATGGGCAGCAGATCCGCCAGCGGGTGCTGCAGTGGACCGGCCTCACGGTCGGGGTCGGCATTGGCCCCACCAAGACCCTCGCCAAACTGGCCAACTATGCCGCCAAAAAGTGGCCTGCCACCGGCGGCGTGGTCGATTTGCACGATGAACTGCGCCGGGCCCGGCTGATGGCGATCACCCCGGTGGAGGAGGTGTGGGGGATTGGTCGCCGCTTGACGGTCAAGTTACAACGGCAAGCCATACACACGGTGGCCGATCTGGTCGCCAGCGATGCCAAAAGGTTGCGCGCCCAATTCGGCGTGGTGGTCGAGCGGATCGTGCAGGAGCTACGTGGCCTGCCTTGCGCAGAGCTGGCCGTTGAACCGGTGGCGAAGCAACAGATCCTCTCCAGCCGCTCGTTTGGCGAGCGGATCACCGAGTGCGCGGCAATGGCACAAGCCCTGGCGGGGTTTATGGCTCGCGCTGCCGAGAAGCTGCGGGCGGAGGAAATGTGCTGCCAGCGGGTGCACCTGTTTGTGCGCACCAGCCCGTTTGATGAGCAGGCCCCCTATTACAGCGAGCAGGCCGGCGTTCGGCTGGTCTGCCCAACCGATGACACCCGTTTGCTGCTGCAGCAAGTGAGCGTGCTGCTACCGCAAATTTGGCGCGACGGCCATCGCTATCAAAAAGCGGGCGTGATGCTCAGTGAGTTCACCCCCAAGGGGCAGCAACAGGCCGATCTGTTTGCCTCGCCCTCCCCTCAATCGGATGCGCTGATGGCGGTGCTCGATCAGATCAAGGCCAAAGGATTGGGAAAAGTCGGCTTTGCCAGTCAGGGTACGGGGTCACCCGAGTGGATGATGCGCCAAGCGCACCTGAGCCCCTGTTACACCACCCGTTGGGAAGATCTGCCGGTGGCACGTTGACCTCCTCCCCTCCCTCAACAAGGCGAAAGCCGCCCCCGGCACCAAATGGTCACAGCTACGTGATGGGGAGTCGCGGGTATGGTGGTTCCCGATTGCGGAGGGCGATGCATCACTCCCCCTCTTCACCCGCACCAAGAGTCAATCCGTCGAGGGCGAGTAAGTGTGGAGGGGCGTACCCTTTCAACCGGCGCAATTCGATACAGTAATGGGATGAACGATTGCGATCGTGACCCCGCCGACTTTCTATCTATAAAAAAATTGGAGCAAATATGGCAACTCGGGGTATCAACAAAGTCATGCTGATCGGCCATCTTGGCCAGGAGCCGGAGGTGCGGCAGATGGCACAAGGGGGGGCGGTGACCACCATCAGTCTGGCGACCTCCGAGAGTTGGCGTGATCGGCAAACCGGCCAACAGCAAGAGCGGACCGAATGGCACCGGGTGGTGTTTATAGGCAAGATTGGTGAGATTGCCGGTCAGTACCTCAAACAGGGCCGCACATGGCGCAATGCTGATCAGTTAAGGATCCATTGACCGATCCTTCTGCTGTAGGACAATCCGGAACCAATCACTAGTTACGGATTTTTTATGTCTATTGCAAACGATCTGAACGATGTTGTTGAGGCATC
>NZ_JABERS010000092.1:0-4074 GCF_013168745.1 Aeromonas sp. TW 6
TAGGGGGGATGGAGCTGTGAGACTTTGGCATGTTGTCGGCCTATTGGCCGTAGTGCTAGCCCTGAAGGGCATGACCAGCCTGTCGAGCGGCTGGATCATGGGGCTGTTTGGTCTGCACGATGTGTTTAGCTGGGCGGCCCCTGCATGGTGGGAAGGGGCCGCCTCGATGGCCGCACTGGCGGCCCTGCTGCGTTGGGCACGGCCCTAGCGGCTGCTTAGATCGATCTCGATGCGACGAAAGCCGATGCCATTCGCGGTGTTGGCCGCTGCATCCATCGAGGAGAAAACCCGCCAGCCGCCGCGCTGCCGCTCCACGACTTCGGTACCAGCCTTGCCAAAGCGCACCAAGTGGAGGTGGAACCCTGAACCCATGGGGGTGGGGACGATCATCGCCTTGGAGAATCCCCCCATGTCGAACACTGTCTTGGCCTCTTTCTCCTGCACCATCAAATCTCCAATCTGAAACATCAAATAGACAATTTGATGTTACCCCTTCGGGGTCCTAAAGCAATCAATTGTGCAATTTGAACTATCGAATTGGGAAAATGATTTTCAATGCAGCTCAAGGCCCAAGGTAATCAGCCGTTCGCGCCACTCTGCGGCGTCCAAATCGAAGTTAAGCAGCCCCCCTTCAACGCTGATCCGCCCCCCAAAATCGAGCAACTGCATCTCCGTCAGATCGCACAGGCGCTGGCCGCCTGCGTCCAGTAGCCAGATGCAATCCCCATCGACCTCAATCCCGTGCTTGTCGAACCTCATACGTACCTCCGGCCAAAGCCAAACCTAACCCGCTTCCGTGGATAACTGCTGCCGCCCACAAGCCGAACCGATGGCATGTGGGCGGACGGGCGCAGTTACCCACCTCGCCAAGATCATCTCTCTTTTTTTTGTTTGAAAGACAGGGCGTAAGACACCGGCTCTCCTATCTTTCGCTGCGCTTCAAGATAGGAGAGCCCTCCTGCTTGGCTACGTTAAAAATGACGTAGTTACGCTGGATCAGCTCGCCTTGCTCTGGACTATCGAGACCGCTTGCGGCAGCTCCCTCTCACGCGCTCCAGAGACACACCCCGCCCTACTGCACCTGCTTCAGTCCCCACCTGTGGGCCGGACTACCGCGCCGTTTTTTAAGAGCTGGCCGTGGTTGGTTCCCCGTTACGCTCTAGTGGCAAGTGCCCCAGAGTTGCGAGCTCTGGGAGGCAATGGTGCGCGATCGCACGCTGGGCAGTATGTGAGATTTCCCCGTTCTGCCCGACCAACCACACCCACACACGGCAACAAACTCATACTTCCAATCCGTGCGGGTACGACAAAGCGCCAAAGGTGGTGGCCTTCGGTAACGGGCGTATAAAAAGAGGGAAGACTTGATTGATGGGCGCTAAGGGCGCTAAACTTATTTGGACTTTAGGTAGCTGCTTCCCTCTACGGAGCCGTTACCAGGTGAAGTCGGTTCCCCAACTGACTACACCTTCGAACAAACCACCTTGCCGGGTGGTTTTTTCGTTTATGCGAAACAGGTTACGCTGGATCCTCAAGGATCGTCAATTATTCTGAGCTTGTGTCGCCCAGAAGAATGTCGCCCTCTAGGTACGCTTCACTTGGCAACACCATTGGAGGGTGCCAATCGAGATCAACCAGCTTAATGTGCGCATCATCAATCTGCTGATAATGCAGTACATATCCAGAGGTTAGATAACCTTTACCCTCATCAACGTAGAATGGTATGCCTATGTGGTAATGCCATAGGTTATGACGCTGGGCATATCGCACCTTCTCCAGCCAATCCCTGTCATCTGTAGGCACGTTATCAGACTTAACGATTTTCCCACGCAAAAGCGCCGGATCCATTCCAGATGCAAGATAGGTCTGAATGAAGCCAACAACCTTGTGCTGATCAGGTTGCTCACTAGGGTGTTTTTTGGATGGGGTATCAGGAAGGTTGTTTAAAAGCCTAACGAACTTCTCACTAGCAGAGACTTTGTACTTTTTTTCCTTCTGCTCGCTCACGTTCTTGAATCCCTTGATATGCCTTTTTGAAGGCACCAAGGATATCACGAAACTCCATAGGCCCCGAAAGGGTAAGAGCTACGTTAGAGCTAGGACCTTCGACAGACTCCTTCATTCTGGCTAAATCATAACCAGCATGTACGGTCTTTTTCATAATGGCCTTTCTCTCCGCTAAACCACGTTGGTAGATGGTCGGTTACACCATTAGGACTTCTAACTTTTGTAAATCAGCAATCGACGTTTCTGATTTGCAAACTCACTTTGATCATAAATGAGTAAAGGACATTGTAAAGTGGTTTACCAAGCCAGCTCCTCGAGCCCATTGCCAAATGGCGGCCAATAGAAGCGGTATTCTGTTCAATTTCGTTTTTCGCATGCGAAAAATTGTGACTAGGTGGGGCCACTGGCCCCACTCGCCCCATGCCATATGAAAAACAATGATGGTGATCATTTATCAAGCAAAAACAGGGCATTGAATAGACAGTCGCGGCATGGCAGGATCCATAAGCAAACTCATCAATACTAGGAAAGTACGATGTCAAAAGCACCGATAGGAACCACCGCCAAGACTGGCGAGAAATGCCCAGAAAGTGGTGTGTGGAAGTCTCAAGACACCCCATCTACTACAGCCCCAATCGCGAAAGGCAACACAATGCCTCCGCACAATGGCAAAGCAGTCACCTGGAAGTTGACTCAGTACGCATAACTCACTGCTTCCCTATAGAGCCTCTCATATGAGGCTCTCATACGCCCCTCTATTACTCTGCTCCAATACTCTT
Source organism: Aeromonas sp. TW 6 (assembly GCF_013168745.1). Taxonomy (NCBI): domain Bacteria; kingdom Pseudomonadati; phylum Pseudomonadota; class Gammaproteobacteria; order Aeromonadales; family Aeromonadaceae; genus Aeromonas; species Aeromonas sp. TW 6. The sequence goes on from NZ_JABERS010000092.1 coordinate 2,784, forward strand.
TGATAAGCCCCCTGTTTGGGTGCAACTAGCGCAGTCTGTAGCGCCCAAATAGGGGGCCGACAAGCGTAGCGCGGCAGGTCTTTTTCGCCCCGCAGGGCTCCAACTTTGGGTACCAAAGTGTTACGAACACTTTGCCTCCTTAATCTGGTACTGTTTCCGGAGACCAAAGAGCAAGGGGCAAAGACACAATGGCGCTCTCATTCTCGCTAGCGATCGACAAGATGCAGGCCTCCTCCGTCGGCAGAGCTGAGGGGCACAACCTCCGTCTCCACGCCACCGAAAGCCAGCTCCGGCCGGAGGCATGGTTTACCCCTGAAGGCCGCCACCAGGTAACACCATGGAGACCAGAGGCGCTGGTCAAGGCTAAAGGGCTCGCCAAGCGCAAAGATGCCGTTCAGGCCATCCAGTTCGTGATCCAGCTTGGCAACCAAACAGACTGGCGAGAGGAGCCAGAACTGGATTTCCCCGAGGGGAGGCCAATCCACATTGCTAAGCCGATGAATCTCGCAGCCCGGGGGGTCAAAGCATGGGCGGCGCAGGAGTTCGGGGAGGACAACATCGTTGGGATCGACTTTCACACCGACGAGAGCAGCCCGCACTTTCATGTTGTCGTAACGCCGATCAGGGACGGCAAGCTACAGGCCAAGGCATGGTTGGACGGGGCCAGTAAGGTTGCAGCCCTGCGGAAACGGGCATGGCAGGCCGTCAATGCGCACATTGCCTGCGAGTACAAGCCCGGCGCCGCTGGCGGGGCTCCGCACGATCCCCGAAAGGCAGCCGGACAGGTGCCGGCACCGTCGATGCTCGATAAGGTGACCGGTCATGCCAAGGCCAAACGCCTTGAGCGCGAGAACGCAGCCCTGCAGGAGGAGAATGCGCAACTCAAACAGGCGCTGTTTAGCCGCCAGAAAGGCCGTTACAGCGCAGATCTGCTTGAGAAGACCAAACAGGCCGAACTAGCCGCCGAAATCGCTCAGAGAGCGCTAGGCGAAGCCAAACAAGAGCTTTTGGGGTTGAAGTGGGACGCAGGTCTGCATGAGCAGGCGGTGAAGCGGTTGGAAGCTGAGATCTCGAAGCTGAAGGGCTACAACCGACAACTCTCGGAACAAAACAACGAGCTGGACGAGAAGCTGCGGGAGCTGCAGCCAAAACGAACCAGAGGGTTAGGGGGGATGGAGCTGTGAGACTTTGGCATGTTGTCGGCCTATTGGCCGTAGTGCTAGCCCTGAAGGGCATGACCAGCCTGTCGAGCGGCTGGATCATGGGGCTGTTTGGTCTGCACGATGTGTTT
>NZ_JABERS010000093.1:0-4026 GCF_013168745.1 Aeromonas sp. TW 6
GGGCTCTTGCGGCGGAGCACCGTTGGAGGTGATCAAGCAATACATTCAAAACCAGCGGGGCTGACGCCCCGGCGAAATACCCCTCCCACCTACGTCGGAGGGAGTCCCATTTCGCATTTAAGATGGCAATCTTCATTCCACACTCCTCATGGCTGGCTGAAATAGAGATCCTTGGTGGCGATGGCGCCCTTGAGGTTGCGGCTCGGCAAGCCGCGCAGTGCCGGGTCCACCAGTCTCATCTGGTTGTAGTGATAGACGGGGATGACGGGCACCTCCTCCATCAGCAGTTGCTCGGCCTGATGATAGATCCCGGACCGAACGTTGGCATCCAGGGTCTCGGAGGCCTGCTGCAGCAGACCATCGAAGACGGGGTTGCAGTAGCCGCTCTCGTTCTGGGGATCCTGGCAGCGGAAACTGCCAAGCATGGACGACGGCTCGACATAATCACCAAACAAAAATGAACGCGCCAGCATGAAATCACCACTGTTCTTGGCCACCTGATAAGCATTCCACTCCATGTTGTTGAGGGAGACTTCTACCCCCAGCGGTTTCCACATGGCCGCCACCGCCAGAGCCAGCTTCTTGTGGTTCTCCGACGTGTTGTAGGTCAGTGTCAACCTGAGGGGATGGGCGCTGTTGTAGCCTGCCTGGGCCAACAGCGCGGCTGCGCGGGCCAACCGAGTTGACTGGTCTTCCCGGGAGAGGGGGATATCCAGTTCGTCATAACCTGGCATGGCGGGCAGCAATGACCAGGCAGGACGTTCTCCCTGGCCGCTCACCTTCTCGGTCAGCAGGTAGCGATCAATGGCCATGGAGAGCGCTTGGCGCACCCGCACATCCTGCAATTCAGGGAGATTGAGATTGAAGGTATAAAGATAGGTGCCAAGCAGCGGCAGACCCCAGATCCGCTCCGGTGCCTCCTGCATGGTCTTCTGGTAGTACTCCAGCGCCACCTTGTTGGTGAGCTGGATCTCCCCCGCTTCGTAACGCAGCCGCTCCCCATGCTGGGAAGCGAGCGGCAGGTAGGTCACCCGCTGGATCCGGGTATGGGCGTCATCCCAGTACTGGGGGTTGCGTTCGGCTTCGATGCGCTCGTTCACCACCCAGCTCGCCAGCTTGTAGGGGCCATTGCTCACCATCTTGCCTGGCTGGGTCCACTGCTTGCCAAACTGGGCGATGACCCGCTCGTTGACCGGCACGAAGGGGCGCTGGCTGACCAGTTGCAGGAAATAGGGAACGGGGCGCTCCAGGGTCACTTTCAGGATCTGGTCGCTTTCTGCCTCCACCCCCAGGGCATCGAGGTCGAGCGCCCCGGCATAGATGGACTGGGCATTGTTGATGCCGGTCGCCAGCAGCAGGCCAGCGGAGGGGGAAGCCTGCGCCGGGTTCAGCAGCCGCCGCCAGGCGTAGACGAAATCCCGGGCGGTGAGGGGCTCGCCGTTGGACCATTTGAGCTGGGGACGCAGGAAGAAGCGCCACACCAGCCCATCCTCGCTGGTCTCCCAGCGCTGGGCCTGGGCGGGCACTATCTTGCCCTGACCATCCTCGCTCACCAGCCCCTCGAACAGGTCCACCAGCACCACCTCCCCCGGGAAACCGGAGCGGATCAGGGCCGGATCGAGGGACTCGGGTTCGGCGCCATTGCCCTTGACCAGGGTCTGCCTGTCCGACAGCACGGGCTGCTGCACCACGGTAGTGGCCTGAAGCGGCGGCACCGCCATCAACCCGAACAGCAAGGGAGAGAGCCAGCGGCTGGCTGGCCTGGCGGCGAAACGGTAAAACATGACATCAACCTCGTTCAATTCTTTTGACTGCAATGGGGGAAGGCCGGCGGCGCGCCTGGAACCGAATGCATCATGCCGCGCTTGTTATCCCCGAAGACGACCCGTATTGTATCGGGCCTGCCCGATAGAGGGAGTCTTTCGGGCTATTTTTTTCAAGGTTTTATGACGACACGGCCGCCACGGGTGGGCGCACTCGCCAGAAGGCGCACTCCCCTGCCCCGTTGGCAATCGGCCCGGGGTGATGTGTCGCCTGCAAGTCCGGTTGTCGTCTACCGTTTCAGGGGTCTTTATGGGTTACGAATGGCTGGCGCTGGCTGCCGCCAGTTTATGGGCGATCGCCGCCCTCATCTCCGTCAAACCGGCTCGCCATCTGGGGGCCTTTGCCTACAGCCGCTGGCGGATGTTCCTGGTCAGCCTGATGCTGGCCAGCGCAAGTCTGGTGACGGGAGGCTGGCAGACCCTCACCGAGAGCGCCCTTCCCCTGCTGGCCCTCTCCGGCCTCATCGGCATCTTCGTCGGCGACACCGCCCTCTTTGCCTGCATGAACCGACTCGGCCCCAGGCGCAGCGGTCTGCTCTTCTCCTGCCACGCCCTCTTCTCCGCCCTGCTCGGGCTCTGGCTCTTTGGCGAGCGGCTCGATGGTTGGCGCCTGCCGGGCGCCTTGCTGGTCCTGGCCGGGGTCATGCTCGCCATCCTGTTTGGTCGTCGTGGCGACAATCAGCAGAACGAATGGGAGCAGGTGCGCGGCCGCCTCGTGGTCGGCATAGCCCTTGGCCTCACCGCAGCCCTGTGCCAGAGCCTGGGAGCCATCATCGCCAAGCCGGTGATGATGAGCGGCACCGTGGACGCGGTGAGCGCTTCCGGCGTGCGCATGGCCAGCGCCCTCTTGGCACACTGCGTCTTGCGGGCACTGCGCATGCCGCTCGCCATGCCGCACAACCCAATCAACCGGCAGGTGCTCGGCATGATAGGCATCAACGGATTTCTGGCGATGACGCTGGGAATGACCCTGATCCTGGTGGCCCTGCGTCAGGGAGATGTGGGCATGGTGGCCATCTTGTCTTCCACCACACCGGTCATTCTGCTGCCCTTGCTGTGGTGGCACTCGGGTATGCGTCCCTCGCTCCCCGCCTGGGCCGGAGCCCTGCTCGCCACCCTGGGCACTGCCTTGGTGCTGGGAATGGGGAACTGAGCCCATCTATCCTGCTGGAAGGACCAACACGCCCATCGGCGGCACTGAGCCGCCGATGCTCCCCCTTGCCGGACAGGGAGAGAGGCGATCGCGTCCCTAGAACAGGGCCACTTCCTCTTCGGTCAGCTCCCGGTATTCCCCCGGAGCCAGCTCATCGTCCAGAGTCAACTCGCCGATGCGTTCCCGATGCAGCCCGACCACCTTGTTGCCGATGGCGGCGAACATCCGCTTCACCTGGTGATACTTGCCCTCGTGGATGGTCAGGCGTGCTTCCCGCTCGTCCAGGATTTCCAGCTCCGCAGGGCGGGTCTTGTCGTTCTCGTTGCGCAGGTAGATACCGTCGGCAAAGAGCGAGATGGCCTCTTCACTCACGGGATCAGCCAGCCAGACGTGGTAGGTCTTCGCACACTCGTGCCGGGGCGACGTGATGCGATGGGACCACTGGCCGTCATCGGTGATCAGCACCAGCCCGGTGGTATCGAGATCGAGGCGCCCCACCACGTGCAGTTTACCCATGGCCGGCTCGTCGAGCAGGTGGAACACGGTGGCGTGATCCGGGTCCTCGTTGGAGCAGACATATCCTTCCGGCTTGTGCAGCATGAAGTAGCGATTCTGCAGGTTCAGGGTCAAGGTCACACCGTCAAACTCGATCTGGTGTTGCTCATTGATGTGAAAGGCGGGCTGCTTGACCAGCACGCCGTCTACCAGCACTTCCCCCTGACGGATCAGCTTGCCCGCCTGGGAACGGGTCAAATCGGAGCAATCGCAAAGAAATTTGTCGAGCCGCATGCAAAAACCTCGGAATCCATCATGATTGGGGGCGACATTATATCGGTCAGACCCGACAACACCAGTACTAAGCGACAGGGACTCAAGTTGACATCCTCCCCCACCTTAGCGCTTCGCGTCACAGGAGGGGGATCCCCATTACTGGGTGATAGCTGCTCGCGCAGTACCGGGTTCCTGCTTCATCGGGCGGCCTGATTGCACCACGCCTCCACAGGCTAAAACGGCGTGTCCCGCCGCTAAAATATTGCGAGCGCCGTTCAC
>NZ_JABERS010000094.1:0-3446 GCF_013168745.1 Aeromonas sp. TW 6
GAGAAGTTGGAGTGGGCAATGGTGTATTTATCCAAAAACGGCAAAAAGAGTAGGCAGAGAAAATCCAAGCAAAACAACACGTTAGACGGTATTATTAATTCGCTTGCCGCTTAAGGTTCTGTACATGTTGATCAGCTAATGTCGAACGTATGGTGGCACACCTACAACTCCCTCGTTGCCCTGAAAAACGCAGGAATTACCCCCAAGTGGGTGCAAGTGGGCAACGAGACCAACAATGGCATGCTCTGGGAAGAGGGGCGCGCCTCGGTCAACATGAAGAACTTTGCCTGGCTCATTAACAGCGGCTACGACGCTGTCAAGGCGGTCAACAGCAGCACCAAGGTGATCGTCCACTTGGCCAACTGTGAGAACAACACTCTCTATCGCTGGATGTTTGATGGTCTCAAGAACAACGGCGCCAAGTGGGATGTAATTGGTGCCTCCATCTACCCAACACAGAGCGGTAATGGTGACTGGTTTACCCTCAACAACCTCTGCTACGACAACCTCTCCGATATGGTGACCCGCTATGGCAAGGAGGTGATGATCGTGGAGGTTGGCATGCCTTGGGATGACCCGAAAAACAGCTATGACACTATCGCCGATCTACTCAACAACATGAAGTGGATCCCTAACAACAAGGGCCTCGGCGTGCTTTATTGGGAACCGCAGAGTTACAAGAACTGGCAGGGTTACAGCCTGGGATTGATGGACAATGGTGGCAAACCCACCTACGCACTGGATGCTTTTCTGTTGCAGTAATTGACCCGTTAAAGCAAAGGCGCAGCCACAATGCTGCGCCTCTTTTTTCAAAGGAGATCTCCCCTTTCAACATACTGCCTGATGGTTCTTCAGTGGAATGCTCACCTCCCCCCAACCCCATCATTTCACGCAGGTCCGGACTAATCATTTCGAGACGACATTAAAAAAGGAGCCCGGTTGGGCTCCCATGATATTGATGAATCGTTTTTTTACCACCAGGCTTCGGCCTGAACACCAAAGTTCCAAGTGTGGTCATCTTCACCACCGTTGAAGGATTTGCCTTCGCCATCTTTCAAATAGCTGGCGAACACACGGATCTCCGGGCGAGCAAACAAGCTGGGTCCAGCTGACCAGGCTTGAGCCAAGGTATATTTCTGGCCACTCGATTTCTCTTCAGAACCGCTGGTCCAGGTCTTGGTAGTTTCATAAGTACCGGCTTCAACCAGCGTCTTCATGATGTCAGTCCACGCATAACCACCCCGCGCGACGGCGCTGAACAGTTCGGTGTTGTCATGCCATGCTTCAAGTTTCTCACCCTTACCGTAAGTGAAGACATGGTTCACACTGAATTTCTCACCCATGGGAATGTCACCCGTCAAAATTACACGGTATCCCTTGGCATCGTCGGTCAAATGCCAAACATCATACCACCCACCCCCCTGGGAGATCATGTTCTGGGCCAACCCTTTGTCAGCATATTGCAGCACCAACTTCTCGTAGATGCGGCTATCGGCAAAATATTGACTCATCTCTGCCGTCAGCATGACACCATTCTTGGGATCATAGAGATTACCGACCTTCTTCTGTTCATCGGTCGGATTAGGCATCGCATAGCTGACGCCCGCTTCGGTCCAAGCCCCTTCCCAGGGAGCCCAGCCGGCATAGCGCAGGTCCAGGAAGTTGACGTTGAGGTCATTGTTGACAATCGAGTTATCGATATCGTTGCCATCGGACCGGATCCAGGCCAGTGAGAAGGCGCCTGGGCCGGCCTTGAGATTCTCAATACCGGCGCCAGCTCCCGAGATATTCCAGTACTTGGTATCGATGATGTGGAGATCATGACGCTGGTAGAAGCGCTTGCCAGCCCAGACCACCGCATCGGGCGCGGCTGAGAGCAATCCCTTGGCCTTCACATTGAATTGGCGCAGGGCAAAGGTTGCATCGTCCTTACACTCTTTTTGATCGAAGTTACACACTGTGGTGGTACTTTCATAGTCATTAGAGCCATCGCTCTGCATGCTAAACATGCTGTCAACGTAGAAAGTCTTGCCATCCTTGTTGTAAACCTCCTGACCAATACCAATTTCGGTATAGGTATCGTTTTCGTTACCCAGGCGGCCGACAACGTTCTGTCGACCAGTTTGCATATCACCATCCTGGGACACACCTACGCCAGAGCGAAAATACCCTGTGAAATCAACAGCATTAGCATTTAATGCTGTCATTGACAGAGCGAGGGCAACGGAAGTCGTCAGTAGCTTCACTTTCATAGTTATTCCTTTATTCCACTGTTGCATTGTTATCCTGATAAACCGCTTACCAGTCCAAAAGGAAAGCGCTTTCACTATCCGAGAGGGATTATAAGAACAACGTCGTAGTGAATGACATGACGAAACTCACACATTTGTAATAATTACACTAATAAATAAGATAACCTTCTGGCAGCCATTACACATCATGAGGTAAGCAATTGATTTTAAATCAATAAAACAAATAAACCAGAGTGTTATCGATTACATAAGGAGTGAGCGGTAGTTCTCAAGCATGGTTGACGTTAAGGGTGATGAAGGTGATGTGCAGAACATGAAGCCTCTCTTGCGGAAGCATCTCCTGGGCACCAGGAGGCTATTTGTTTCGCCAGAGCGTCTAGTTCAGAGGTTTTGAAGAGGAGGACATTGAGGCATTAAAGAGGAAGATGAGACTTTAAAAAGGCAAGGCCCGAGCTGGTAACCTTGCCGTAATCGCTATAGGCACACAAGCCCAGCACTTGGACTAATCAATGGTGCGAACCGAGTGACGGCGAACCAGTGTCGGGCTAAACATATGCGTCGTCTGGGGCAAAGGCCCCCCCTTTGCCAAAGCAATGGCCAGCTCTGCAGCCTGAGTGGCCATAGCAATGATGGGATAGCGCACCGTTGTCAGACGAGGGCGCAGGTAGCGAGATATCAACACATCATCAAAACCCACCAAAGAGAGGTCTTGAGGTACATCAATCCCGTTATCACTAAGCACTGACAAGGCCCCCGCCGCCATTGAGTCGTTATAGCAAACGACGGCTGTCATCTGTTGCCCCCGACTCAGCAACTCCGTCATTGCTGCCTCCCCCCCCAATTCATCAGGACTACCACGGGAGATCAGACGTTCATCAACCGGAATATTGTGCTCTTGCAGTGCGTCCAAATAACCCTGCAGACGGTCCTGAGAGTCTGATATCTGATGATTTGAGCACAGGAACCCTATCTTCTTGTGCCCTTCCTGGATCAGGTGACGAGTTGCAAGCCAAGAACCATAGCGATCATCCAGCGCAACACAACGGGACTCGAATCCAGGAACAATACGGGTATCTATTCACCAGGACGGGGTTGACGGCATCAGTTCTGCCGGGATGGGATAATCTGTCTTCTCGATGCACGCCCTGACCACGGCCCTCAACCACTCCTGTGGGCAGCGGCCCAATCGCTTGC
>NZ_JABERS010000095.1:0-3300 GCF_013168745.1 Aeromonas sp. TW 6
GGACAGTCAGGCGCGATTCTCATCGTGGCGCGGAGAACATTCTCCATCAAGACGCCGGATAGATTTAAGCAAGCCAACCACAACACCCGAAATCAAGGTTGCAAAAAAGGGGGTGACCATAGATTTTGTTTTAGGGCTGACGGTGCCAGCTGCCCTATTTTTGCTGGTAGGTGGTATCCGTGATGGTCACTGGCGGGAAGGTCTGCCCCCCTTTGATGGCGGCCCGGGTCTGCGCCTTTGCCGCTTCGTCAATCCAGAGCAGGCCGCCGAAGCTGTAACCCGAGTTGGAGCCGTCGAGGGGCCAGTAGAGCAAGTCGCTCTGGGGGGTTGCCGGCACCTTGGGCAGGCGTACCCAGCGCCAGGCGCCAGCCCGGGTATAGGGCACCTGATAGGCGGGGACGAAGCTGGCGAGCTCATAGAGTCGCTGCTGGATCTGGCGGGAGAGGTCGGCCTTCTTGCCGAAATCGAACGCCTTGTCGTATTGCTCCACCAGGGCCGAGATCCTATCGTCATCAATGTTCATGATGTTGTTGGTCTGGGGCTTGTTGGCATTGACCCTGTGGAAGTGTTCCCAGTAGGCGGGATAGCGACCACCGCTCCAGGCCATCCAGGCACTCTGGTGTTTTTTCTCCAGCATGGATTTGAAGCCGGCCGATGCATCCATCAGATTGAGCTCGAGGTTGAGCCCCGCCTTTTTCGCCTCTTCCCGCAGCAGGGTGAGACGCTGGGCATGTTCCGCCGTGGTGTAGGTGATGCTGAGGGAGAGGGGCTGGTCCTTGTCGTTTCGCAAGATGCCATCCGGTCCGGTCTTGGTAAAGCCCGCCTTGGCAAAGAATTCGCGAGCAAGTGCGGGATCGAAGGGGCGCGCCTTGAGGTCGGTATTGGTGAAATCTCCCTGGCCCGAGCCATAGGTGTTGAGACGCTGGTAGTCCCCCCGCAGCAGGGTCGCGATCATCTTGTCCAGGGCGAGGGCGTGCTGGATGCCGAGTCTGACGTCGAGATTGCTCAGCAAGGGATCGGCGGTGTTGAGATAGAGCCCCATGGGGGGCTGAGGCGTCTGGTTGTAGAACCAGAGCCGCTCGATATAACCCTTCTCGAATTCGGCGGTCTTGCTCTTGTCGTGCCACCAGTTGGGCATCACGAGTGGGAAGGTGTCGAGCTCACCGCGCAGGAAGTGCTGCCAGGCGATGTTCTGATCCCTGAGCACCTTGATCTCGATGCGATCCGGATTGAAGCGGTGCTGGAAGTAGCGCTCGTCGTTCCCCCACCAATCCTTGACCCGGTCGAAGGTAACCGACTTGCCCTTCTTGAGCTCGCCAATCTGGTAGGGGCCTGTGACCGGCAGCACCTTCCAGTTGTACTCCTTGACCCAGTTGGCGGTCAGCTTGATGGCGTGGCTGGGCTCCGGGGTGAAGGGGAGAGCTTCGAGCAGATCTTCCCGGCTCTTCTCGGTGCCGCTGGTGATGGCGAGGGTGTGATCGTCAAACTTGGTCACTTCGCTTATCTGGGTGCTGTAGTAGTTGTTGTACCAGGGGTCGTTGATCTCCTTGCTGCGCATCATCTTGAGGGTGAAGACCCAGTCGTCCGCAGTGACGGGCTGGCCGTCCGACCAGCGGGCCTTGGGGTTGATACGAAAATAGAGCGTCTTGTTATCCGCGCCGAAAGCCCACTGGTTGGCCAGCATGGGGATGGGATTGCGCGTCACGGGATGGGTGCTCAGGAGCGGCAGGTTGGTCTCGCGCACGTAGGCCGCAAAGCCGCCGTTGGAATCCGGTCCGTATTTGCGCAAGGTGAGCGGAAAGCTCGACATGAAATCCCGGAAGGTGCCGCCTCACTTGGCCTCGGGGTCTGCATAGACGGGATCGGTGTCGTTGTTCTCCCATTTGAGATCTGCCGGCAGGGTGGCACTCCAGCCGAACGGGCTCCAGCAGAAGGGGATCAGCATGGCCGTGACCCGCATGATGCCTGGTAAAGAGGGAATGATCGAAAGTGACGGATGACGCATGTCCTTGCTCTCCTGATGATGGCATCCTGCCGAAATAACGGGGTGGGCCCAAGAGGGCCTGACCCATGATGGGAAGTTTCCCGGGCGAGGTCAATCCTCGGTTTGGGTCTTCAAGAAGCGCATCTTGCCCCCCAGCAGATGCACCACGAAGCCGAGCAACACCAGACCCGAGCCCAGCCATTGCAGGGGAGTGGGGTGTTCATCGAGCAGCAGGGCGGCGGCCACCATGCCGACACAGGGCACCAGCAGGGAGAGGGGGGCAACCTGGGCCACCGGATAGCGCATCAGCAGCCTCCCCCACAGGCCATAACCGAGCCAGGTGGCGATAAACGAGAGATAGAGCACGCACAAGACGCCCTGCCAACGGATGTTGAGCAGGCTGCTTGCGATGAGTTCGGGCCCCTCGAACAGCCAGGAGAGCGCGAAGAAGGGCAGGATGGGCACCAGCCCGCCCCAGGCGACCAGGCTCGGCAGAGAGGTGCGATAGCGCAGACCTATCTGGCGATTGATGACGTTGCCAAGGCCCCAGCAGGCGGCTGCGCACAGCGTCAGCACAAACCCGATGAGGGTGAGGTTGCCCTCGCCATGGGTGGCAATGAGATAAAGACCTGCTCCCGCCAGCGGCAGTGCCACCCAGTGGTGGGGCTGCCAGCGCTCTCCGAGCCAGATCATGGCGAACAGCAGGGTGAAGACCACCTGGGATTGCAGCACCAGGGAGGCCATGCCGGCGGGCATGCCGAATTTCATGGCGCAGAACAGGAAGGCAAACTGGCCCAGGCTGATCGCACCGCCATAGGCCAGCAGCCAGCGCCAGGGCATGGCAGGCCTGGGGACCAGCAGAATGGCCGGGAAGACGACTCCGACGAAACGCAGTGCTCCCAGCAGCAGTGGGGGGATGCCTTCCAGCCCCCACTTGATGGCGACGAAGTTGAGTCCCCAGCAGAGAATGACCAGGGCGGCCAGACACTTGTCCTTGGTTTGCATGCGGCATCCTTGTTTGAGCGGCGCCCGCACGGCAGGGCGCCGAAGGGGTCGAGCATACCTGCTACAGGGTGGGCACCGTCAAGGGCGCAGGTGTCTACCTGCACACCGGGCGAGCGCGGGCGGGCTAAGCTAAAAAGTGAGCGCCCCGATTGACGGGTTGGCGTCGATGGCTAACCGGAGGTATTCCATCTTAAATGCGAAAGGGGACTCCCTCCGACGTAGGTGGGAGGGGAATTTCGCCGGGGCGTCAGCCCCGCTGGTTTTGAATGTATTGCTTGATCACCTCCAACGGTGCTCCGCCGCAAGAGCCC
>NZ_JABERS010000009.1:0-126427 GCF_013168745.1 Aeromonas sp. TW 6
TTTGATGCTCGATGCTGTGAGTGCCCACACAGATTGCTTGATTCAAATTGTTAAAGAGCGACGCAGCTTTTGGCTGCTGCGGGAGTGGCATTCTACTCAACCGCCTTCTCGAGTCAAGCCTTATTTTACGAGGCTTTTTCGAGGCACCGACTGGCTTGTTTGCGTTACCGCTTGCCCTGTCGATGGAGGCGCATTATAGGGAGCGAATTCGTTCTGGCAACCCCTCCTCTGCAATAAAATTGCAAAAATCGACACTTTTTTAGTTATTCATATCTAAGCACAGCTTTTATACAGGCTTACCCACAGAAGAAGCCCTCAACGGCACTACAGCAGCCACACGCCATGACTCACGCCTGCTTAATACGTCAGATGAACAATGACATTGCCCCACTCTGGGCTATGTAACACGAACCGCTGTCGTTCAGGTAGAGATAAAGACTTAATATAGAGACTATTGAAAAATCATCGCTCACTTACAAAGTAAGGCAGTAGAGGCAGTAGAGGCAGTAGAGGCAGTAGAGGCAGTAGAGGCAGTAGAGGCAGTAGAGGCAGTAGAGGCAGTATCAGAATCCACCAGAAGAAAAGCCGGGACAAGCCCGGCTTTTTCTTTTATCACTCAGCAGCTGCTTCAGCAGCGGCCGGGCGGTCTACCAGCTCAATGTAAGCCATAGGAGCGTTGTCGCCAGCACGGAAACCGCATTTCAGAATGCGAGTATAACCGCCGGCGCGCTCCAGGTAGCGCGGGCCCAGTTCATTGAACAGCTTAGCCACGATCGCGTTATCGCGAGTACGGGCAAATGCCAGGCGACGATTAGCAACGCTATCAGTCTTGGCAAGGGTGATCAGCGGTTCAACTACACGACGCAGCTCTTTTGCCTTAGGCAGAGTCGTCTTGATGATCTCATGACGAACCAGGGAGCTGGCCATGTTGCGGAACATAGCCTGACGATGGCTGCTGTTCCGGTTCAGTTGACGACCACTCAAACGATGGCGCATGACCTTATCCTTCTAACTAAATCTGTGAAACCCGTAATCTGGATTACTCGTCAGCGATGCTGGCGGGCGGCCAGTTCTCAAGGCGCATGCCAAGAGACAGACCACGGGAGGCCAACACGTCCTTGATCTCAGTCAGGGACTTCTTACCGAGGTTAGGAGTCTTAAGCAACTCAACTTCGGTACGCTGTACCAGATCACCAATATAGTGGATAGCTTCTGCCTTCAGACAGTTCGCTGAACGAACTGTCAGCTCCAAATCATCGACAGGACGCAGCAGAATCGGATCAAACTCGGGTTTCTCTTCTTTCTTCTCGGGCACGCTGACATCGCGCAGATCCACGAAGGCTTCCAGTTGCTCTGCCAGAATAGTGGCTGAACGACGGATGGCTTCTTCCGGATCCAGAGTACCATTGGTCTCCATGTCGATAACCAGCTTGTCCAAGTCGGTGCGCTGTTCCACACGTGCCGCCTCGACATTGTAGGCGATGCGAACGATGGGGCTGAACGCGGAGTCCAGCAGCAGGCGACCGATAGGACGCTCTTCATCATCGTTGTGAACACGAGCAGAAGCAGGCACATAACCACGACCGCGCTGAACTTTCAGGCGCATGCTGATCTCAGCATTTGCACCAGTCAGGTGGCAGATTACGTGCTCCGGGTTTACGATCTCGACTTCATCACCGTGAGTGATATCACCAGCGGTAACGGGGCCTGTTCCAGACTTGGTCAGGGACAGAGTTACCTCGTCCTTGCCTTCCAGCTTCACAGCGATACCTTTCAGGTTGAGCAGGATTTCAAGAATGTCTTCCTGTACACCTTCTTTGCTGCTGTACTCGTGCAGTACTCCGTCGATCTCGACTTCAGTAACCGCACAACCGGGCATAGATGACAGCAAAATACGACGCAGGGCATTGCCCAGCGTGTGGCCAAAGCCACGCTCAAGCGGCTCGAGAGTCACTTTCGCGTGAGTCGGGCTAACTTGCTCGATGTCAACTAGCCGCGGTTTAAGAAAATCTGTTACAGAACCCAGCATTGTGTCCTCTCTTTAGAAGCTAGCTTTACTTGGAGTAAAGCTCGACGATCAGCTGTTCGTTAATGTCGGCAGACAGGTCGGAACGCTCAGGCAGGCGCTTGAAGGCACCTTCCATCTTAGCAGCGTCAACCTCTACCCAAGTCGGCTTCTCGCGCTGACCAGCAACTTCCAGGGAAGCTTTGATACGCGCTTGCTTCTTAGCCTTCTCGCGAACGCAGATCACGTCCTCAGGGGATACCTGGAAAGAAGGAACATTCACAACGCGGCCGTTTACCATGATGGCTTTGTGGCTCACCAGCTGACGAGATTCAGCACGAGTGGCGCCGAAGCCCATGCGGTAGACGACGTTGTCCAGACGACCTTCCAGCAGCTGCAACAGGTTTTCACCGGTGTTACCCTTTTGACGGGCAGCGTCGCGGTAGTAGTTGCGGAACTGTTTTTCCAATACGCCGTAGATACGACGTACTTTTTGTTTCTCGCGCAGTTGCACACCGTAGTCGGACAGACGCGCTTTACGCGCACCGTGTTGACCAGGAACGGTGTCAATCTTGCACTTAGAATCAATCGCACGAACACCAGACTTCAGGAAGAGGTCGGTGCCCTCACGACGGCTAAGCTTAAGCTTAGGACCGATATATCTTGCCATCTTCTTTCTCCAACAATCCTAGACCAAGTAGCTACAGCGTTACACGCGGCGCTTCTTGGGAGGACGACAACCGTTGTGCGGGATCGGAGTCACATCAGTAATGTTAGTGATGCGGAAACCAGCCGCGTTCAGAGCGCGGATGGAAGACTCACGACCGGGACCCGGACCTTTGACCATGACTTCCAGGTTCTTCACGCCGTATTCTTTGGCGATCTCACCAGCACGCTCAGCAGCTACCTGGGCAGCAAACGGAGTGGACTTACGGGAACCACGGAAACCGGAACCACCAGAGGTAGCCCAAGACAGAGCATTGCCCTGACGGTCAGTAATGGTCACGATTGTGTTGTTGAAAGATGCATGAACGTGCGCAATACCGTCGCTCACTTGCTTTTTAACGCGCTTGCGAGCACGAGTCGGAGTTTTAGCCATTTTCTACCTTCCCGTTACTTCTTGATAGCCTTGCGCGGACCCTTACGGGTACGAGCGTTGGTCTTGGTACGTTGACCACGAACAGGCAGGCTACGACGGTGACGCAAACCACGGTAGCAACCCAGATCCATCAATCGCTTGATGTTCATGGAAATCTGACGACGCAGGTCACCTTCAACGGTGAATTTACCTACTTGTTCACGCAGACTCTCGATCTGAGCTTCGTCCAGGTCTTTAATTTTCACATTCTCAGCGATACCGGCTGCGGCACAGATGGCCTTGGAGCGGGTACGACCGACGCCATAAATAGCAGTCAACGCAATGACTGCATGTTTATGGTCAGGAATGTTAATGCCAGCGATACGGGCCACTATTCACTCCTACATATAGTAGATAACGACCACCACAAAGCCCGTGAGCGGATACGTGGCGGTCAACCAATACACAACAAAAGTTGGCTGGCTATATTAGCCAGCACAACTATTTGTTGCAAGTACTAACCGTAAAAAATTAGCCTTGGCGCTGTTTATGCTTTGGCTCGCTGCAAATCACACGCACCACACCGTGACGCTTGATGATTTTGCAGTTACGGCAGATTGCCTTAACGGAAGCACGAACTTTCATTGCTTAACTCCGTAACTACGCCGACCTTTAGCGGCCGTAGCCCTTCAGGTTGGCCTTCCTCAGGACGTCGCCATATTGATGAGACATCATATGGGTCTGAACCTGAGCCATGAAGTCCATGATAACTACCACGATAATCAGCAGCGAGGTGCCACCGAAGTAGAACTGTACGTTCCAGGCAGTCATCAGGAACTGGGGTACCAGACAGATAAAGGTAATATAGAGCGCACCTGCCAATGTCAGGCGAGTCATAACCTTATCGATGTAACGTGCTGTCTGCTCGCCCGGGCGGATCCCCGGGATAAAGGCTCCACTCTTCTTCAGATTATCTGCTGTCTCGCGGGGGTTGAACACCAGCGCGGTATAGAAGAAGCAGAAGAAGATAATGGCTGCTGCATAGAGCATCTCGTACAAGGGCTGACCCGGCTGCAGGACCATAGAGACCTGTTGCAGGATGTCAGCGATCTTGCCCTCGCCCTGACCAAACCAGGAGGTAATGGTACCCGGGAAGAGGATGATGCTGGATGCGAAAATCGCAGGAATCACACCGGCCATATTCACTTTCAACGGCAGGTGTGTGCTTTGCGCAGCGAATACCTGGCGGCCTTGTTGACGCTTGGCATAGTTAACGACGATACGACGCTGACCACGCTCCACGAACACCACAAAGTAAGTCACAGCGAAAACAATCAAGCCCAGCAACAACAACAGCAGGATGTGCAATTCCCCTTGACGTGCCTGTTCGGCCGTAGCGCCAATGGCATGAGGCAGACCGGCGACGATACCTGTGAAGATAATCAACGAGATACCATTACCAATCCCACGCTCGGTAATCTGTTCACCCAACCACATCAAGAACATGGTACCGGTGACCAGACTCACAACGGCTGTGAAATAGAAGCCCAAACCCGGATGAGTCACGAGTCCTTGCATCATATTCGGCAGACCGGTTGCAATACCAATGGCCTGGAACGTTCCCAAAACCAGCGTGCCCCAACGGGTATATTGGCTAATCTTGCGACGGCCGGATTCACCCTCTTTCTTGAGTTCAGCAAGAGCAGGATGAACCACAGTCAGCAACTGGATAATGATCGACGCCGAAATGTACGGCATGATCCCCAGTGCAAGAATAGAAGCACGCGAGAGTGCACCACCACTGAACATGTTGAACATCTCAATGATGGTGCCCTTCTGTTGTTGGAACAACTCGGCCAGTACGGCGGCGTCAATACCAGGGATCGGCACATAAGAGCCTGCACGGAACACGATAATTGCCCCGAGAACGAAGAGCAGACGGCTCTTCAGTTCGCTCAGACCACCTTGTGCTTTAACATCCAATCCTGGTTTCTTAGCCATTGTACTGATTATTCCTCGATTTTACCGCCAGCGGCCTCGATGGCTGCACGTGCACCCTTGGTGACGGACAGACCACGAACGGTCACAGCACGGTCAATGTTGCCAGACAGAACAACTTTAGCGAACACGATGTTTTTGGTAATAACACCGGCTTGCTTCAGAGTGCTCACGTCGACCACATCACCTTCTACCAGGGCAATTTCGTTCAGGCGCACTTCGGCAGAAACCAAAGATTTGCGAGAGAAGAAACCGAACTTCGGCAGACGGATTTTCAAAGGCATCTGGCCGCCTTCGAAACCGTTGCGGACCTTGCCGCCACCGGAACGAGAGGTTTGACCTTTAACACCACGACCACCGGTCTTGCCCAGACCAGAACCGATACCACGGCCCGGACGGTGCTTGACGCGCTTGGAGCCAGCGGCCGGAGACAGAGTATTCAGACGCATGCTTAGCCCTCCACCTTAACCATGTAATAAACCTGGTTGATCATGCCGCGTACGCAGGGAGTATCTTCCAGCTCAACGGTGTGACCAATGCGACGCAGACCCAGACCACGCAGAGTCGCCTTGTGCTTTGGCAGACGGCCGATAGAGCTGCGAGTTTGAGTTACTTTTACAGTGTTAGCCATGTCGCATTACCCCAGAATTTCTTCAACGCGCAGACCACGCTTGGCCGCGATCTGTTCCGGTGATTGACCGTGAACCAGAGCGTCGACAGTTGCGCGAACAACGTTGATTGGGTTGGTGGAACCGTAGGTCTTGGCCAGCACGTTGTGGATACCAGCAACTTCCAGTACGGCACGCATGGCGCCGCCTGCAATGATACCAGTACCTTGGGAGGCCGGCTTCATGAACACGGTGGAACCAGAGTGAACGCCACGCACCGGGTGGTGCAGGGTGCCGTTGTTCAGCTCAACCTTGTTCAGGTTACGCTTAGCCTGTTCCATCGCCTTTTGAATGGCGGCCGGAACTTCACGGGCCTTACCGTAACCGTAACCTACACGGCCGTTACCATCACCCACCACGGTCAACGCGGTGAAGGACATGATACGACCACCTTTAACAGTTTTCGAAACACGGTTTACTGCAATGAGCTTTTCTTGCAGTTCGCCGGCTTGAGATTCGACTTTAGCCATCTTCGACTCCTAGCTTAGAACTGAAGACCAGCGTCACGAGCAGCGGTAGCCAGAGCGGCTACACGACCGTGATACTTGAAACCGGAACGATCGAAAGATACGTTCTGAACGCCTTTGGCAATAGCACGCTCAGCGATAGCCTTACCTACAGCGGTAGCAGCATCTGCGTTACCGGTGTATTTCAGAGCTTCACTGATGGCTTTCTCTACTGTGGAAGCAGAGGCCAGAACTTCGGAACCGTTGGCTGCAATAACCTGCGCATAGATATGACGCGGGGTACGGTGAACAACCAGACGGGTAGCTCCCAGTTCCTGCATCTTTTTCCGAGCACGAGTAGCACGACGGAGACGAGCTGCTTTCTTGTCCATAGTGTTACCTTACTTCTTCTTAGCTTCTTTAGTACGCACTTGCTCGTTGGCATAGCGTACACCCTTGCCCTTGTAGGGCTCCGGAGCGCGGTAAGCACGGATATCGGCGGCGACTTGGCCAACCAGCTGCTTGTCCACACCACGCAGAACGATCTCGGTGGCGGACGGACATTCAGCGGTGACACCAGCCGGCAGCGCATGCTCTACCGGGTGAGAGAAGCCCAGTGCCAGCGCAACAGCATTGCCCTTGATGGAGGCTTTGTAACCTACACCAACCAGCTGCAGCTTGCGCTCGAAGCCTTGGGTAACACCGACTACCATGTTGTTGACCAATGCACGGGCAGTACCGGCCTGAGCGTCAGCACCAGCGATGCCGTCGCGCGGGGCGAACTTCAGTACATTGTCTTCTTTGGTCACTTCTACACCGGCGTGGATGGAACGAACCAGGGAACCCTTGCCACCTTTGATGGACAGTTCTTGGCCGTTCAGAGTCACCTCTACGCCAGCAGGAATAGTGACGGGTGCCTTAGCAACGCGAGACATTTCCGACCTCCTATTAAGCGACGTAGCAGATGATCTCACCACCCATGCTTGCCTTACGGGCAGCACGGTCGGTCATCACACCTTTAGACGTGGACACGATAGCAACACCGAGACCGCCCATGACTTTCGGCAGATCAGTAGTGCGCTTGTAAATACGCAGGCCGGGACGGCTCACGCGTTGGATCAGTTCTACAACCGGCTTGCCCTGGAAATATTTCAGTTCGATTTCCAGTTCCGGTTTCACGTCACCAGCTACGTTGTAGCCAGCGATGTAACCTTCTTCTTTCAGCACTTTGGCGATAGCCACTTTCAGCTTGGAAGAAGGCATGGAAACCGCAACTTTGCTCGCCGCCTGACCGTTACGGATGCGGGTCAGCATATCCGCGATCGGATCTTGCATGCTCATAGTCTAACTCCCGAGATTCTTACCAAGAGGCCTTTTTGAGGCCCGGAATTTCGCCCTTCATGGCATGCTCACGCACCTTGATGCGAGAGAGGCCAAACTTCCGCAGGAAACCGTGCGGACGACCAGTGATGTTGCAACGGTTACGCTGGCGGGACGGACTGGAATCACGGGGCAGCTGTTGCAGTTGCAAGACAGCATCCCAACGCGCTTCTTCAGAAGCGTTCATATCAACGATGATAGCTTTCAGCTCGGTACGCTTGGTCGCGAACTTGGCTGCCAGCTTCGCACGCTTTGCTTCACGTGCTTTCATGGATGTTTTAGCCATAACCCTAACCTTACTTGCGGAATGGGAAGTTAAAGGCAGCCAGCAGAGCACGGCCTTCTTCGTCGGTATTCGCGGAAGTGGTGATGGTGATATCCAGACCACGGACGCGATCGACCTTGTCATAGTCGATTTCCGGGAAGATGATTTGCTCACGCACGCCCATGGAGTAGTTACCACGGCCATCGAACGCCTTGGCGTTCAGACCACGGAAGTCACGGATACGCGGTACGGAGATGCAAATCAGCCGTTCCAGGAACTCCCACATACGCTCGCCACGCAGGGTTACTTTACAACCTATCGGGTAGCCTTCACGAATCTTGAAGCCCGCAACAGATTTGCGTGCTTTGGTGATCAGCGGTTTCTGACCGGAAATGGCAGCCATATCGGCAGCAGCATTTTCCAGCAACTTCTTGTCAGAGATCGCTTCACCAACACCCATGTTCAGGGTGATTTTCTCGATCCGAGGGACTTGCATGATAGTCTTGTAACCGAACTGCTTGGACAGTTCATTTACTACATCGGATTTGTAGTAATCATGCAGTTTCGCCATCGTTAAACTCCAATTACTTCACAAGTTCGCCGGTGGATTTGAAGAAACGGACTTTCTTGCCGTCTTCAATCCGGAAACCAACGCGGTCAGCCTTGCCAGTGGCAGAGTTGAACAGCGCGACGTTAGATACATCGATGGGGGCTTCTTTGGTGACGATGCCGCCAGCCTGACCCAGTGCGGGTACCGGCTTTTGGTGTTTCTTCACCTGGTTGATGCCTTCCACGATTACCTTACCTTTTGCAATCAGGACTTGAGTGACTTTGCCACGCTTGCCCTTGTCTTTGCCGGTAAGAACAATTACTTCGTCTTCGCGACGGATTTTAGCTGCCATCGTTCGACTCCTTACAGTACTTCGGGTGCCAGGGACACAATCTTCATGAACTTCTCGTTACGGAGTTCACGGGTCACCGGGCCAAAAATACGAGTACCGATTGGCTGTTGGTTGTTGTTAAGCAACACAGCCGCATTGTTGTCGAAACGGATGACAGAGCCGTCCGGACGACGAACGCCTTTACGGGTGCGTACGACCACCGCGTTATACACATCACCTTTCTTCACTTTACCGCGAGGAATGGCTTCCTTGATGGAAACCTTGATGATGTCGCCGATGCCGGCATAACGGCGGTGCGAACCACCCAGAACCTTAATACACATTACACTGCGAGCGCCGGAGTTGTCGGCAACACCCAGCATACTTTGCATCTGGATCATCTTAGTGCTCCGCTTTGTTTACTTCTTATCCCTGATGGGATCTGGCTGCCTTCAAAAGGCGCGAAACTATAACACAGCTATTTTTGAAAAGGTAGCCTAAAAAACAAACGGCCCCGATGGGGGGCCGTTTGGGCTAAAAAGTACCGAATTAGGCCTTTTCTACGACAGCAACCAGGGTCCAGGACTTGGTCTTGGACAGCGGGCGGCACTCGCGGATTTCCACGAGATCGCCAGCCTTGCACTCGTTGTTCTCGTCATGCACGTGCAGCTTGGTAGTGCGCTTGATGATCTTACCGTAGATCGGGTGCTTTACCTTGCGCTCGATAGCGACGGTGATGGATTTGTCCATCTTGTCGCTAATTACACGACCTTGCAGAGTACGGATCTTGTCAGTCATTACGCACCTGCCTTCTCAGTCAGTACAGTCTTGATACGTGCGACGTCACGACGCACTTGTTTCAGAGTGTGAGTCTGAGCCAGCTGGCCGGTGGAAGCTTGCATGCGCATGTTGAATTGCTCACGCAGCAGACCCAGCAGCTCCTGGTTCAGTTCTTCGACGCTCTTTTGACGCAGATCTTGGGCTTTCATCACATCACCGTCTTAATTACGAAAGTGGTCTGAACAGACAGCTTAGCTGCGGCCAGGGCAAACGCTTCACGCGCCAGAGCCTCAGGTACACCATCCATCTCGTACAGAACCTTGCCAGGCTGGATCGGGCAAACCCAGTATTCCACGTTACCCTTACCTTTACCCATACGAACTTCGAGGGGCTTTTCGGTGATGGGCTTGTCCGGGAACACACGGATCCAGATCTTGCCTTGACGCTTAACGTGACGGGTCATGGCACGACGGGCTGCTTCGATTTGACGAGCAGTCAGTTGACCACGAGATGTCGCCTTCAGGCCAAAGGTACCGAAGGATACTTCGTTACCGGCATTGGCCAGACCGCGGTTACGACCCTTGTGGGTCTTGCGGAATTTAGTACGCTTAGGTTGCAACATTTACCGAATCTCCTTACTTGGCAGCGCGGCGCTTGTTGTCACGCTTGGGCTTCGCAGGAGCTTGCTCTTGAGCAGCGGCAGCATTGACTGCAGCCAGACCGCCCAGAACTTCGCCCTTGAAGATCCAAACTTTAACGCCGATCACACCGTAAGTGGTGTGGGCTTCAGAAGTTGCGTAGTCGATGTCGGCGCGCAGGGTGTGCAGGGGCACACGACCTTCACGGTACCATTCGGTACGCGCGATTTCAGCACCGCCCAGACGACCGGAAACTTCCACTTTGATGCCCTTGGCACCCAGGCGCATGGCGTTCTGTACGGCGCGCTTCATAGCACGACGGAACATTACGCGACGCTCCAGCTGGGAAGTGATGCTGTCGGCAACCAGTTTGCCATCCAGCTCCGGCTTGCGGACTTCGGAAATGTTGATCTGAGCAGGCACGCCAGCGATTGCGGCTACAGCTTTGCGCAGTTTTTCAACGTCTTCGCCTTTCTTGCCGATCACGACACCCGGACGAGCGGTGTGAATGGTCACACGGATGCTCTTGGCCGGACGCTCGATGGTGATCTTGGACAAGGAAGCGTTTTTCAGCTCCTTGGTCAGGAACTGGCGTACTTGGAAATCGCTGTACAGGTTGTCAGCGAAGTCTTTGGTGTTCGCGAACCAGGTAGAATTCCAAGGCTTGGTAATACCCAGGCGAATGCCATTAGGATGTACTTTCTGACCCATTGCTTATCTCCCAGCCTTAGCGTCGGATACCACTACAGTGATGTGAGCGGTACGCTTGAGGATACGATCCGCGCGACCTTTGGCACGCGGGCGGATGCGCTTCATGGAGGGACCTTCGTCTACCATGATGGTGGCAACACGCAGGGTGTCGATATCGGCACCTTCGTTGTGCTCAGCGTTGGCAATGGCAGATTCCAGCACTTTCTTCACCAGAACAGCAGCCTTTTTCGGGCTGAAGGTCAGGATGTTCAGAGCCTTGTCTACGGACAGACCACGTACTTGATCGGCTACCAGACGAGCTTTCTGGGCAGAAGTACGGGCATAACGGTGTTTAGCGATAGCTTCCATCATTTATCCCTTAGCGCTTCTTAGCCTTCTTATCAGCAGCATGGCCGCGATAAGTACGAGTCGGTGCGAATTCACCCAGTTTGTGACCGATCATTTCTTCGGTAACGAAAACCGGAACGTGCTGACGACCATTATGGACAGCGATGGTCAAACCGATCATGTTCGGGATGATCATTGAACGACGGGACCAGGTCTTAACCGGCTTTTTATCCCCGCTTTCCACCGCTTTCTCTACCTTCTTCAGCAAGTGCAGGTCGATAAATGGACCCTTCTTGAGAGAACGTGGCATGGTGATTCCTCTATGTTAACAATTACTTGTTACGACGACGTACGATGTACTTGTCGGTACGCTTGTTCTTACGGGTCTTGAAGCCCTTAGCCTTCTGGCCCCATGGGGACACAGGCTGCATGCCCTTGTTACGACCCTCACCACCACCGTGCGGGTGATCAACCGGGTTCATCGCCATACCGCGAACGGTCGGACGAATACCACGCCAGCGGTTAGCACCAGCTTTACCCAGTTGACGCAGCATGTGCTCGGAGTTACCCACTTCACCGATGGTAGCGCGGCACTCGGCCAGAACTTTACGTACTTCGCCGGAACGCAGACGCAGAGTTACATAGTTACCTTCACGAGCCAGGATCTGGATGAAAGTACCAGCGGAACGAGCCAGCTGGGCACCTTTACCAGGCTTCATCTCAACGGCGTGAACGGTAGAACCGACCGGGATGTTGCGCATCGGCAGGGTGTTACCTACCTTGATGGCAGCATCAGCACCAGAGGCGATTGCATCACCAGCTTTCAGGCCTTTCGGAGCCAGGATGTAACGACGCTCACCGTCTGCATACAGCACCAGGGCGATGTTTGCGGTACGGTTAGGATCGTATTCCAGACGCTCAACTTTGGCCGGAATGCCGTCTTTGTCGCGCTTGAAGTCGATCAGACGGTAGTGTTGCTTGTGACCACCACCGATATGACGAGTGGTGATACGACCGTTGTTGTTACGGCCACCGGACTTGCTTTTGCTGTCCAGCAGAGCGGCGAAGGGCTTGCCCTTGTACAGCTCTTGGTTGACGATCTTGACGACGTGGCGGCGGCCCGGAGAAGTAGGCTTGCACTTAACGATTGCCATTTTTCAGAACTCCTCTTACTCGGCTGCGCCCATGAAGTCGATGTCCTGACCAGCTTTCAGGGTCACATAAGCCTTTTTCCAATCGGAACGACGGCCTACGCGTGCACCTGCGCGCTTGGTCTTACCCTTCATGTTCAGGGTACGGACGGTCTCAACTTCGACCTCGAACAGTTTCGCAACTGCAGCTTTGACTTCCGCCTTGGTGGCATCAACAGCAACTTTGAACACGATAGTGTTCTGCTTTTCTGCGACCATGGTGCTCTTTTCAGAGATGTGCGGAGCCTTCAGAACTTTCAGCAGACGCTCTTCACGGATCATGCCAGCATCTCCTCGATTTGCTTAACTGCGTCAGCAGTCATCAGAACCTTGTCGAAAGCGATCAGGCTGACCGGGTCGATACCGGCAACGTCACGCACGTCAACTTTGTACAGGTTACGAGCAGCCAGGAACAGGTTCTCATCGACTTCAGCAGTCACGATCAGAACGTCAGTCAGTTCCATTTCTTTCAGCTTGGCGATCAGTTCTTTGGTCTTCGGCGCTTCGATGCCGAACTTCTCAACAACGATCAGGCGCTCTTGACGTACCAGCTCGGACAGGATGCTACGGATAGCGCCGCGGTACATCTTCTTGTTTACTTTCTGGCTGTGATCTTGCGGCTTAGCAGCAAAGGTCACACCACCGGAACGCCAGATGGGCGAACGGATGGAGCCAGCACGGGCACGACCAGTACCCTTCTGACGCCACGGCTTTTTGCCGCCACCAGACACTTCAGAGCGAGTCAGCTGCGCACGAGTACCCTGACGGGCACCAGCGGCATATGCAACGACAACCTGGTGAACCAGAGCTTCGTTGAATTCGCGCCCGAAGGTAGTCTCGGAAACTTCAAGAGCGCTCTTGGCGTCTTTCATTACCAATTCCATTACTATCTCCTCAGACGTTACGCTTTGACGGCAGGTTTGACGATCACGTTGCCGTTGGTTGCACCCGGTACTGCGCCTTTGATGAGCAGCAGGTTGCGTTCAGCGTCAACACGAACCAGTTCCAGGTTCTGAGTCGTTACACGCTCAGCACCCATGTGACCAGCCATCTTCTTGCCCTTGAATACACGGCCCGGGGTCTGGTTTTGACCGATGGAGCCAGGTACACGGTGGGACAGGGAGTTACCGTGGGTCATATCCTGGGTACGGAAGTTCCAGCGCTTAACAGTACCGGCAAAACCTTTACCCTTGGATGTGCCGGTAACGTCTACCAGCTTAACGTCAGCGAGAAGATCTACTTTCAGCTCGCTACCAACAGTGAAAGTTTCACCGTTGTTCAGGCGGAATTCCCACAGACCGCGACCGGCTTCTACACCAGCTTTGGCGAAGTGGCCAGCTTCCGGCTTGGTTACGCGGCTGGCTTTCTTGGCGCCAGTGGTAACCTGAATAGCGTTGTAGCCGTCGGTTTCTACAGATTTGACCTGAGTTACACGGTTAGCTTCAACTTCGATAACAGTCACCGGGATAGAAACGCCATCTTCAGTGAAGATGCGAGTCATACCCACTTTGCGACCTACAAGACCGATTGTCATTGTTATCAACCTCTTTCCGTAATTAACCCAGGCTGATCTGGACGTCTACACCAGCTGCCAGATCCAGACGCATCAGAGCGTCAACGGTCTTGTCAGTCGGTTCAACGATGTCTACCAGACGCTTGTGAGTGCGGATCTCGTACTGATCACGCGCGTCTTTGTTGACGTGCGGGGAGATCAGAACGGTGAAACGCTCTTTGCGAGTCGGCAGCGGGATAGGACCGCGAACCTGCGCGCCAGTGCGCTTAGCAGTTTCAACGATTTCCGCAGTGGATTGATCGATCAGGCGATGATCAAAAGCCTTCAGGCGGATACGGATTCTTTGGTTCTGCATTGACAGAGCTCCAATAGATAAAAGAACATAAATCAACACCGCCCGACCGAGATTACTCCCGCCAGAGGTGTGATTTTTCACGTTTCCTCCCATATCGGGAGGACTGTATGGCTGGCAACTCGTAAACGGGAAGCTCAGCAAGCAGACATATCGTCTGGCTGCCTCATGGGCAAGCGGAGGGGATTATACGGATTTTTTCCACTCACGCAAGTGAAGGCGGACAGATTGTGCGCAATGTTGTGTGGCGGATGGATCTCCAGGCGATCAAATCATCGCCCTCGGCGAGACGGTAACGACAATGTTGCAAACAGGCTGATAGACTGCGCCCTCGCCCCTGTTTGCGGAACGCATCCCATGCTCAAGAATCAGAAGAAAGCCTACCAGTACGGGCTCTGTGCCGTCGCCCTCTGGTCCACGGTGGCCAGCGCCTTCAAGATCTCCCTCGCCTACTTTGAACCAGTACAGCTGCTGCTGGTCGCCGCCAGCACCTCGACCCTGACCCTGGGATGCATCGTGGCCTGTCAGGGCAAACTGCCGCTACTGCTCGACTACATCAAGAGTCGCCCCCTCTACTACCTCGCTCTCGGGGTCCTGAACCCCTTCCTCTATTACCTGCTGCTGTTCAAGGCATATGATCTGCTGCCCGCCCAGCAGGCGCAGACTCTCAACTACACCTGGGCCATCACCCTCAGCCTGCTGGCCGTTCCCTTCCTCGGTCAAAAGCTGCGCCGCCGCGATGGCGTCGCCATCGTGCTCGGCTATTTCGGCGCCCTGGTGATCGCCACCAGGGGGGACGTGTTCGGTCTACAGTTCGACAGCCCCCTCGGCGTCACGCTGGCGCTGGTGTCGACCCTGATCTGGGCCGGTTACTGGATCCTCAACACCCGCAATCAGGGGGATCCCGTCGTCAGCCTGCTGCTCGGCTTCCTCATCAGCCTGCCCTTCATCATCGTGGCGACCTGGTTGCTCTCGGACTTTGCCATGACCGCCTGGCAGGGATGGGCCGGCGCCATCTATGTGGGGCTGTTCGAGATGGGCTTCGGTTTCGTGCTCTGGCTGATGGCCCTGCGCCACGCCACCAACACAGCCCCCATCAGCAACCTCATCTTCATCTCGCCGTTTGCCTCTCTGGTGCTGCTCAACCTGTTGATCGGCGAAACCATTCACCCGGCAACCCCCATCGGGTTGGCTCTCATCGTCGCCGCCCTGCTTATCCAGCAACTCAAATATGGCAAGCGCTACCGCAAGGTGAGCGACCCCCACGCCTGACAGACAAAAGGGCGCATCTCTCGATACGCCCTGCTTTCAATCCATCCACTCCAGCGGCTGGTTCTTGGGTAGCCGGATCTCCACCTGCAAGCCCCCCAGTTCGGAGCGCCCCAACCTGATGGTGCCGTGATGCTGGGAAACTATCTTGGCAACGATGGCCAGCCCCAGCCCACTGCCGCCACCGGTGCGCGCCACATTGCCCTGGGTGAAGGGCTTGAGCACCCGGGAGTAGTCCTCTTCTGCGATCCCCGGGCCATTGTCGGAGAGTCGCAGCCGCACCCAGTGGCCATCATCCCTGAGCTCGGCCTGCAACCGGGTCGCGCCATAGCGCAGGGAGTTGCCCGACAGATTGTTGAGGATACGGCGAATGCTGATGGGATGGCAGGCCACACGCACCGCCTCCTCCGGCAGGAGCAGCTCCACTTCCAGTCCCTGATCGGTCTGCATCAGCAACGCATCGTGAATGAGCTGGGTCAGGTCGACGGGCCGGGCATCGAGCCCCTCGTTCGGGCGAATGTAGTCGATGAACTGATCGATGATGCCGTTCGACTCATCGATATCCGCATTGATGCTCTCCTTGAGGTACTCATCCCCCGAGGACATCATCTCGGTCGCGAGACGAATGCGGGTGAGAGGGGTGCGCAAATCGTGGGATACCCCGGCCATCATCAGGTTGCGCTCCTCGATCAGCCCCTTGATGGAGCTCGACATGTGGTTGAAGGTGCGGGTCAGGCGGCGCACCTCCCGCGAGCCCTGCTCCCCCAGGGCATCGGGAAAGTTGCCGCGCGCCACCGCCACGGCCCCCGCTTCCAGATCCTCCAGCGGTCGCACCAGCTGACGGGCAAAACGCCAGGCTGCAAACAGGGTCACCACCAGCAAGACGCTCATATAGAGGATGAGCGGTTCGATGTCGTCATCTTCAATTTCAGTCAGGGGAATGCGCACCCACATCTGGCTGGCCTGGGGAGGCTGGATCCAGATGATGTAGTGATCCTGGATTTCAACTCTGACCCTGGTATCCCCTTTCAATTCGCGGCTGATGCTCTGCTCCAGATAGGGGTAGGGCTTGGAATCATTCAGCCCGTGCTGCTCCGCCTCGCTCTGGGTATAGATGTCGCTGCCAGTGGTCACATAGACCAGCGCCTCGGCATCTTCACTGAGCGCCAGCTGGTTGTTGTCCACCGGAAAGATGAGTTTGACCTGGTTTGCCAGCAGGTGGCTGATCTGCTTGACGGTCGGCGCCAGCAGGTAGTTGTAGAAGGTAACGTAGGAGACGACTTGATAGACCACCAGCACGGCAGCCAGAAACCAGAGCATGCGGGAGAACATGCTGCCCACTTTCTTCATGCGTTCTCACCGTCCGGTACGAACACATACCCCAGACCCCAGACGGTCTGCAGATAGCGAGGCTGGGCCGGGTCCTGTTCCAGCAGGCGGCGCAGGCGGGAGACCTGCACATCAATGCTGCGCTCGGTGGCCGTGTACTCGCGACCACGGGCCAGGTTCATCAGCTTGTCACGGGAGAGCGGTTCGCGAGGATGACTCACCAGCACCTTGAGCACGGCGAACTCCCCGCTGGTCAGGGCAACCGGTTCGCCATCACGGCTCAGTTCACGGGTCGCCAGATTGAGCTGGTAGGCCCCGAAACTCACCATCTTCTCCGCCGCGGAAGGGGCGCCGGGCAGCTCCACGGTGTGGCGGCGCAGCACGGCGCGGATCCGGGCCAGCAGCTCACGGGGGTTGAACGGCTTGGGCAGATAATCGTCGGCCCCCATCTCCAGACCGACGATGCGATCCACTTCGTCCCCCTTGGCGGTGAGCATCAAGACAGGGATCTGGTTGCCGGCCTCGCGCAGGCGGCGGCAGATGGAGAGGCCGTCTTCCCCCGGCAGCATCAGATCAAGCACCATCAGGCTGAAGTTTTCACGCGTCAGCAGGCGATCGGCCTGCTCCCCGTTGGCGACACCTCGCACTACAAACCCCTGCTCGGTGAGGTAGCGCTCCAGCAAGGAACGCAGTTTCAGATCGTCGTCCACCACCAGGACCTTGTATTGCTGACTCATTGCCACCTCTCTTTTCTGTCTCCCCTCATACTAGAGCCGCCCCCTGCAACCACAAAGCATAAATATGTTACCGGTTATTGCCCTCATTCGGCCCCGGAGCCGGGAAGGATGGATGGCCAGCTCTGCTTTTTGCTCGACAGCGCGGCGACAATGACTAAGATCCCGAGCAACCGGATGCAATTGGCGAGGGAGTGATAACTCCATGAAAACCAAACTCATTACCCGTGAAGGCTACACCATGCTCCGGCAGGAGCACGACATGCTCTGGCGGGAGGAGAGGCCCGATGTCACCAAAAAAGTGGCCTGGGCAGCGAGCCTGGGTGATCGCAGCGAGAATGCCGATTACCAGTACAACAAGAAACGCCTGCGGGAGATCGACCGCCGGGTTCGCTACCTGCGCAAGTGCCTGGAAGAGCTGACCATAGTCGACTACTCCCCCTCCCAGGAGGGCAAGGTCTTCTTCGGCGCCTGGGTCGAGGTGGAAAACGACGAGGGTGAGACCAAGCGCTTTCGCATCGTCGGCTATGACGAGATCTTCGGCCGCAAGGATTACATCTCCATCGACTCCCCCATGGCCCGTGCCCTGCTCAAGAAAGAGGTGGGCGATGAAGCCATGGTTCAAACGCCAGTGGGTGACGCCTGCTGGTACATCAATGAGATCAGCTATCCCAAATAAGCCAGGCCTAGCCTCACTGCCAAATCGGCTGACAAGGCCAGGAGAGACCGAGCATGTCCGCCCACCGGGTATGAGAAACGTCATTTCTGCCGGGGTGGCATCCCGCTGCCCGACCCCATATAGTGCTCACACTCGGCGCCTTGCGGCGCCAACCGGCCCGCGCGGCAGTGGCCTGGCAGGTATCTAAAGTATCGCCAGGACAGACCCCCTGTTCGGCGACATAGCCCAACGCTGGCCAGTTAGACAGAACCCGACCAAGAGACCCTCGATGCAAAGCCACGTAATAGAACATCAGATCGCCGGTGAGCTGAATGCCCGCCCGGAACAGGTGCAGGCAGCCGTTCGCCTGCTGGACGAAGGCGCGACCGTTCCCTTCATCGCCCGTTACCGCAAAGAGGTGACCGGCGGTCTGGACGACAGCCAGCTGCGTACCCTGGAGAGCCGCCTCGGCTACCTGCGTGAACTGGCGGATCGCCGCCAGGTGATCCTGCGCTCCATCGAAGAGCAGGGCAAACTGACCCCCGAGCTGGCCCGCGAGCTGAACGACGCCGACAGCAAGACCCGGCTGGAAGACCTCTACCTCCCCTACAAGCCCAAGCGGCGCACCAAGGGGCAGATGGCCATCGAGGCGGGGCTGGAGCCACTGGCGGATTTGCTGCTGGGTGACCCCATGAAGGATCCCGAGCAAGAGGCGGTTCGCTTCCTCAATGCCGAGCAGGGGATCACCGACGGCAAGGCCGCCCTCGACGGTGCCCGTTACATCCTGATGGAGCGCTTCGCCGAGCAGGCCGATCTCCTTGAGAAGTTGCGGGACTACCTGTGGCACAACGCCACCCTGCGTGCCCGCGTGGTGGCCGGCAAGGAGCAGGAAGGGGCCAAATTCAAGGACTACTTCGAACACGACGAACCCCTGCACAAGGCCCCCTCCCACCGGGTGCTGGCCATGTTGCGCGGCCGCAACGAGGGGATCCTCAACCTGGCGCTGGTCACCGGCGAGGATGAGGGTACCAGCCCCTGCGAAGGGATCATTGCCCATCACCTCAGACTCAACCTGCAACACCGCCCGGCCGACAAGTGGCTGCAGGGGGTGGTGAGCTGGACCTGGAAGATCAAGCTCTCCCTGCAGATGGAAACCGAGCTGATCGGCCGTATCCGCGAGTCAGCGGAGGAGGAGGCGATCAAGGTGTTCGCCATGAACCTCAAGGATCTGCTGATGGCGGCACCGGCCGGCATGCGCTGCACCATGGGGCTGGATCCCGGCATCCGCACCGGGGTCAAGGTAGCGGTGGTGGATGCCACCGGCAAGCTGGTCGATCACGCGACCATCTATCCGTTCGAACCCAAACGCCAGGTTGACCAGAGTCTCAAGACCCTGAGCGAGCTGTGCCAGAAGCACAAGGTCGAGCTCATCAGCATCGGCAACGGCACCGCATCCCGGGAAACCGACCGCCTGGTGAGCGATCTGTTCGAGCGCTACCCGGCCGCCAAGGCACAGAAGATAGTAGTGAGTGAAGCGGGGGCATCGGTCTACTCCGCCTCCGAGCTCGCCTCCCAGGAATTCCCGGATCTCGACGTCTCCATTCGCGGCGCCGTCTCCATCGCTCGTCGTCTCCAGGATCCCCTGGCAGAGCTGGTCAAGATCGATCCCAAGAGCATCGGTGTGGGCCAGTACCAGCACGACGTCGGCCAGAGCCAGCTGGCCCGCCGCCTCGACGCGGTGGTCGAGGATTGCGTGAACGCGGTCGGGGTGGATGTGAATACCGCCTCGGTCGCCCTGCTCAACCGGGTTTCCGGCCTCTCCCAGACCCTGGCCCAGAACATCGTCGCCTACCGCGACGAGAACGGCGCCTTCAAGAGTCGTCAGCAGCTGCTGAAAGTAAGCCGACTCGGGCCCAAGGCATTCGAGCAATGCGCCGGCTTCCTGCGCATTCGGGGCGGCAGCAACCCGCTGGACGGCTCGGCGGTGCACCCGGAATCCTACCCGGTGGTGGAGCGGATCCTCGCCAAGCTGGAGCAGACCGTGGACAGCCTGCTCGGCAACAGCAGCCTGCTGCGCACCCTCAAGCCCACCGACTACACCGACGATCAGTTCGGGGTGCCTACCGTCACCGACATCATTGGCGAGCTGGACAAGCCCGGCCGCGACCCGCGTCCCGAGTTCAAGACCGCCACCTTCAAGGAAGGGGTGGAGAAAATCAGCGATCTGGTGCCCGAGATGGTGCTGGAGGGTGTGGTCACCAACGTCACCAACTTCGGCGCCTTCGTCGACATCGGCGTCCATCAGGACGGGCTGGTGCACATTTCTTCCCTCACCGATCGCTTCGTCAAGGATCCCCGCGAGGTGGTCAAGGCCGGTGACATCGTCCGGGTCAAGGTGCTGGAAGTCGACGTACCGCGCAAACGCATCAGTCTGACCATGCGTCTGGATGAAAAAGCCGGCCAGCCTGCACGCAAAACGGCCGAGCCGCGTCACACCGGCAACACCCGACCGAAACAGGCGCCCCGTCAGAGCGCTCCGACCGAGGGTGCCATGGGCAACGCCTTCGCGGCTGCCCTGTCGAAACTGAAGAAATAAGCCCCCAGAATGCAAAAAAGCCCCGAAAGGGGCTTTTTCATGCCTGCACGGAGCGGGATCAGACGTCCTGACTCAGGCTATGCGGGGAGGCCGGCCTCACCGCTTGCTGATAGTGCCTGGCAATCACCTGGTTTCGATTGTCCATATAAGCACCGAGCGGGCCTGTGGTTTCCTGCCTGAGGGTCATCAGATCCTTGCGGGCCTGTGCCTCCTTGCCAGAGGCGGCACGGGCCACACTCATGTCTTGTGACGATGGTTCATCGGGAGCCAGTGCTGCGGCACGCACCTGCTGCATCTTGGCGATGGTCGCGGCGGGATCCCCGGGAATGGTCCCCATGTCGATGACCACCTCCCCCCCGGTGGCATAACGCTTGCCATCCGGCCCACGGGAAAACTGGTAGGTAGGGCTCCCCGCATGCTCGCCGCCGGCTGCCTGGTGCGCCTGCTCGTGCTTGCGAACTTCGAGATCCCGTTCGACCAGCGCAGCCACCTGACGCTGCTGCTTTTGCTGCTCCTGCTGTTCACCCTCCTGACGTTGTCGACGCTCCCCCTCCTCCCCCGTTGCCTCGACAAAACGGTGCGCCACCATCACGGGGCCGGTCTGGCCGTTCTCTTTCGTGGACGAGGATGGGGCGGCGGGATTGGCCTGGGCGGCCCGGGATCTCTCTTTCTGGGAACCGACGCCGGACTCGGCGTTGGACGCCTCACTCTGGCGGCTGGGGGGCACCAGTTCTGCGCGGCGGTTGTCAGTCTGTGCCGATTCCGTCTGCGGCTGCAGTTGATTCGGAATGATGGTCGGCAGACTGACGTTGATGTTCATGTCACACCCGGATATCGATCAGGGTGCCCAGCATGTCGCTGGCCGTCTGGATCACCTTGGCGGATGCCCCGGCATGCAGCTCGGCCACCTTGAGATTCACCAGTTCATCCGGCAACTGCACCTGCTCACCCGCTGGCGTATTGAGACGGGCGATTTGGCTGGACGCCTGGCCCGCCAACTGCTCGGCCCGTTGGAACCCCTGCACGCCCGCCGTCATGGCTGATTCGATACGCATTGGCACACTCCTCTGTAGGGTTGGCTAATTATCCATCAACCTGACGAGTTATTGAAGCCTGCCGCTCAAATCTCAGTCAATGAACTGCCGCAGGAGGGTGATGAACTGCTCTGGATGGGAGATGAAGGGGGCATGGGATGCCTTCTCCAGCACCAGACTGTGGCTGGCAGGGTAGCGCGCATCCAGCAAGGGAATGGCGGCCTTCGGCACCAGGGTATCCAGCCTGCCGTAAAGACGCAGCCAGGGCAGATCCAGGCCGATCAGTTCATCCCGCAGATCGACCTCGGCCAGCAGGCCCAGACCCGCCTCCAGGGCCGCAAGCCGGGGAGCGGGTCGCTCCGCCAGCCAGTGACGCAACTGGCGAATGTCATTTCTGGCGTGCTCGCTGCCCATGGCCTGGATCGCGAGGAAACGCTCTATGGTCTGCATGAAGTCGCCGGCCAGCATCTGGTTGAACCCCGCCAGCACCTTGGGGGCAATCCCGGGCCACTCGTCGCGGGCCATGAAGCAGGGAGAACTGGCTACGGTAATGAGAGAGTGAAGGCGTTCAGGCATGGTCAGCGCCAACTGACTCGCCACCAGACCACCGAGGGACCAGCCGAGCAGATGGCATTTTTCAGGCAATATGGCCGCCACCTGCTCTGCCAGCCAGGGCAGGGTGTAGTCTGTTCCTGATTGCAGGGGGCTGTTGCCAAAGCCGGGCAGGTCCACCAGATGCAGCCGATAGTGGGCAGCCAGTTCTTGGGCAATACCGTGCCAGACGGCCCCGTTCATGCCCCAGCCATGCAACAACACCAGGTCCGGGCCCTGGCCAAACCGCTCAACCGATACGCTCATCTAGACTCAAGATCCCTGTTTATCTGCTTGGAGCCTGCATGTTAAAGCGGCTGCTCGCCAAAGCAAGTCCGATCCTTGGCACCCAGTCCGACTGGCTCGGTCTGTGCCTGCTCTGTCGCCAACCCTGTGATGACACGCCCTTGTTGTGCTCCTGGTGTCGCCACGCCCAGCGCCAACACGACAGACGATGCCTGATGTGTGCAGCACCGCTGCCGGAGCAACATCGCGAGAGCGAACTGCTGTGCGGTCGCTGCCAGCGCAGACCCTCCCCCTGGGAGCGTTTACAGGTGATCGGCGATTATCAGGCACCTTATGCCCAACTCATCCCCCAGCTGAAGTATTCCGGTCAGATCCTGCTCGCGCCGCTGCTTGCCCGCCTGCTGGCAGACCATCTGGACCTCGCCAACCCACCGCAGGTCATCATTCCGGTTCCCCTGCACTGGTGGCGCCAGTGGTGGCGCGGCTTCAATCAGGCAGAAGAAATCGGCCATGCCCTGAGCGCACTCACCGGCATTCCTTGCGACACCCGCGTACTGCGCCGGACAAGGTCGACCCCGCAACAGACCCGGCTCAGTGCCGGCCAGCGGCGACGCAATCTGCGTGGCGCCTTCGAAATAGAACCTCACCACTACCGGCATGTGGCACTGCTTGATGATGTGGTCACCACGGGCGCCACCGCAGGTCAGCTCACCCGGTTGCTTCATGAGCACGGCGTCACCACGGTAGAGGTGTGGGCCATCTGCCGTACCCTCCGACACCTGAAATAACCGGGCTGGGATCCGGCCCGGGAGTCCGCTGGCGGCATGATTCCGATACGCCCGGGCTCACAGGCTCGCCATCGGCACGCTACCCAAGCCCCGCCAAGCGAGTTATCATGAATACCCTAGTCGTACACTCAGGTTTATGAGGATAATGATGATCAGCATTTCCGACACCGCCCAGGCCCACTTCCGCAAGTTGCTGGAGAAGCAGCCTGATGGCACCAACATCCGGGTGTTTGTGGTCAATCCGGGAACCCAGAATGCCGAGTGCGGCGTATCCTATTGCCCACCCGACGCGGTCGACCCGGAAGA
Source organism: Aeromonas sp. TW 6 (assembly GCF_013168745.1). Taxonomy (NCBI): domain Bacteria; kingdom Pseudomonadati; phylum Pseudomonadota; class Gammaproteobacteria; order Aeromonadales; family Aeromonadaceae; genus Aeromonas; species Aeromonas sp. TW 6. Next base: position 23,784 of record NZ_JABERS010000009.1, read on the forward strand.
TCAGCACCTGCCGTTCAGCGGCTTCGACTGCCTGGTCGATCCCCTGAGCGCCCCCTTCCTGGTGGATGCCACCATCGACTTCGTCACCGATCAGATGGGCTCCCAGCTCACCCTGAAAGCCCCGAACGCCAAGATGCGCAAGGTGGCCGACGACGCCCCGCTGATCGACCGCATCGAGTACGTGCTGATGTCCGAAGTGAACCCCATGCTGGCCGGTCACGGCGGCAAGGTCACCCTGGTCGAGCTGACCGACGACAAACTGGCCATCCTGCAGTTTGGCGGCGGTTGCAACGGTTGCTCCATGGTCGACTACACCCTGAAAGAGGGGATCGAGAAGCAGTTGTTGGAGAAATTCCCGGGCGAGCTCAACGGCGTCAAGGATGCCACCGAGCACCAGCGCGGCGACCACTCCTACTACTGATTTGCCCCCTTGCGGCAAAGAAAAGGCCCCGCCAGCTGGCGGGGCCTTTTGCATGCTGCGGCTGGCAGATCACTCGTCCTTCTTGTCTCGCGACAGCAGGGCGATGGCTGCCTCTTTCGGGTTCTTGCCCTCGTACAGCACCTTGAAGATCTGTTCGCAGATGGGCATCTCGACGCCACAGCGGGCCGCCAGCAGATGCACCTCCTTGGTGTTGCGATAGCCCTCCACCACCTGGCCTATCTCGGCCATGGCGGTGTCAACCGACTTGCCCGCTCCCAGCGCCAGACCGAAACGGCGGTTGCGCGACTGGTTGTCGGTACAGGTCAGCACCAGATCCCCGAGCCCCGCCATCCCCATGAAGGTCTTGGCGTCGGCCCCGAGGGCGGCGCCCAGACGCTGCATCTCCACCAGACCCCGAGTGATGAGCGCGGTTCTGGCGTTGGCGCCAAAGCCGAGTCCGTCAGAGAGACCGGCACCGATGGCAATGACGTTCTTGACCGCCCCGCCCAGTTGCAGACCGATGAAGTCCGGATTGGTATAGACCCGGAACGAGCGGCCGCAGTGCAGCAGGTGGGAGAGATCGTCGGCAAAGTCGTCGTGGGTCGAGGCCACCGAGATGGCGGTCGGCAGACCGGCGGCCAGCTCGCGGGCGAAGGTCGGGCCCGAGATGACCGCCAGTGGAATGGCATCCCCCAGCACCTCCCGCGCCACCTCTTGCAGCAGACGGCCGCTGTCCGGCTCCAGCCCCTTGGTGGCCCAGGCGATCCGGGTATCCGGGCGCAGGAAGGGTTTGACCCGGGCCAGTACCTGGCCGAACACATGGCTCGGCACCACCAGCAGCAGCACGGGAGCGGCTTGCACCGCCACCTGCAGATCCGACGTCAGTTGCAGATCGGCCGGGAAGGGGACATCCGGCAAGAATGCCTTGTTGCAGCGATCCTGTTCCAGCTCGGCGACATGGGCAGGGTCGTGACCCCACAGCAGGGTCGGATGACCATTGCGCGCCAGAGAAATGGCAAGGGCGGAGCCATAAGACCCCGCCCCCAGGACCGAGATTGCGATCTGGTCGGCCATTATCAGGCTTCCGCAGTCGCCTGCTGGGCCTGTACCTGCGCCATGTGCTGGGCGAACAGGGCGTCGAAGTTGACCGGTGCCAGGTTCAGCTGCGGGAAGGACCCCTTGCTCACCAGGTTGGATACCGCTTCGCGGGCATACGGGAACAGGATGTTCGGGCAGAAGGCCGCCAGGCAGTGGGCCAGTTGCGGCTCAGGCAGGTTGCCGATGGTGAAGATGCCGGCTTGCTGCACTTCGCACAGGAAGGCGGTCTCGGTTTCCAGCTTGCAGGTGACAGTCAGGGTCAGCACCACTTCATAGACGCTGTCGGCCAGGACATTGGTCTTGGTGTCCATGTCCAGCTTGACGTCCGGCTGCCACTCTTTCTGGAAGATGTGCGGAGTATTCGGGGCTTCGAAGGAAACATCCTTGGTGTAGACACGCTGGATGTGGAATTCCGGTTGCACTTCCTGGTTGTTGATTTCGTCAGCCATTTCGTTTGATTCCTTTTTAAGATAATGAGTGGGCGCAGGCCCTTAAATCAGCGTTTTTTGGTCACCGGCAGATTGTCTGCACGCCATTGGGCCATGCCACCGCTGAGCACATACACCTGCTTGAAACCGGCCTTGCTCAGTTGGCGACCCGCGCCACCAGCGGTCATCCCCGACTCGCACACCACTATGATGGGGGCATCCTTGTGCTTTTCAACCGGACCCAGATTATTCGCCTGGATCTGGGCGAGCGGCAGGTGATGGGCCCCGGCCAGATGACCTTTGGCAAATTCATCCTGACTGCGAATGTCCACGACGGTGGCATTTTCACGGTTGATAAGCAGGGTAGCGGCGTGGTTGTTGACCGCCTTCACCGGAGAAAAACGAGCACGCACAGTGGTGTACACCAGGGTGCCTGCCAGGCCCAACCAGGCTGCGGTCAGCAGCGGATTGCGGGCCGCAAAATCCAAATACTCTTGCATCTTCTACTATCCAGGGACCAAGACAAGGGCCCGAGTATACATGGGGCCCTGCATAAGATCAGCCATCTTGGCGGCAAAGCGAGAGCAAGCTCCCATCAGGGATGGCTGCCGATTCTTCCTCCTCCAACCGGGCCGAACGAGAGGATGCGCCATGCCGAAAAGAGGGGCGAAACAGAGGAAAACCCGCCGCGGCAGACAAGCCGGCAACATGCCTAAAACAGCGGGATAACAGTTAAAAAGCGAGGCTGGAGAGGGACTTGGCTATCAGGTGACTATTTCGGCAGATGTAGTAATATTACGCTAGTTTCACTTCCCGCAATTCATTCCTATCCGAGAGGACATAGTCTTATGTCAACAGCTAAGAAACCGCTGGTTCTGGTCATCATGGACGGTTGGGGCTACAGCACCAAGCAAGAGTACAATGCCGTTGCTGCCGCCAAGACCCCCAACCTGGATCGCCTGGCCCGTGACTACACCAGCACCCTGATCTCCGGCTCCGGCCTGGACGTGGGTCTGCCGGACGGCCAGATGGGCAACTCCGAAGTGGGCCACACCAACATCGGTGCCGGTCGCGTCGTCTATCAGGAGCTGACCCGCATCTCCAAGGACATCCAGGACGGCGACTTCTTCCAGAACGTCGAGCTGGCCAAGGCTGTCGACGCTGCCGTGACCAAGGGCAAGGCCGTGCACATCATGGGTCTGATGTCCCCGGGTGGCGTACACAGCCACGAAGAGCACATCATGGGCATGATCGAGATGGCCGCCAAGCGTGGCGCCGAGCAGATCTACTTCCACGCCTTCCTGGATGGCCGCGACGTCCCGCCGCGCAGTGCCCAGTCCTCCATCGAGCTGTTCGACGCCCTGTTTGCCCGACTGGGCAAGGGTCGTTTCGCCTCCATGATCGGTCGTTACTACGCCATGGACCGCGACAACCGCTGGGATCGCGTGCAGCAGGCCTATGACCTGATGACCCAGGGCAAGGGCGAATTCACCGCCGACAACGCCACCGACGCGCTGGCCGCTGCCTATGCCCGCGACGAGAACGACGAGTTCGTCAAGGCCACCCGCATCGGCGACGCTGCACCGATGATCGACGGCGACGCGCTGATCTTCATGAACTTCCGTGCCGACCGCGCCCGCGAAATCACCCGCGCCTTCGTCGATACCGACTTCACCGGCTTCGCCCGCACCGCCACCCCGGCCCTGCACTTCGTGATGCTGACCGAATACGCGGCCGACATCAAAACCGCCTGCGCCTATCCGCCCACCGCCCTGGTCAATACCCTGGGTGAGTGGCTGGCCAAGCAGGGCAAGACCCAGCTGCGCATCTCCGAGACCGAGAAGTACGCCCACGTCACCTTCTTCTTCAACGGTGGCGAAGAGGCCTGCTTCAGCGGCGAAGATCGCGAAATCGTGGCGAGCCCGAAAGTGGCTACCTATGACCTGCAGCCGGAGATGAGCTCCGAAGAGCTGACCGACAAGCTGGTTGCGGCCATCAAGAGCGGCAAGTACGACGTCATCATCTGCAACTACCCGAACGGCGACATGGTCGGTCACACCGGCGTGTTCGATGCGGCCGTCAAAGCCTGTGAAGCGGTCGACCACTGCATCGGTCGCGTCACCGACGCCCTGGCGGAAGTGGGTGGCGAGTGCCTCATCACCGCAGACCATGGCAACGCCGAGAAGATGATGGACGAAGAGACCGGTCAGGCCCACACCGCCCACACCAATCTGCCGGTTCCCCTCATCTACTTCGGTCGTAAAGCCGAGGTCGCCGAAGGCGGCAAACTGTCCGATCTGGCCCCCACCATGCTGACCCTGATGGGTCTGCCGGTGCCGCCGGAAATGACTGGCAAGCCCCTGATGATTCTGAAATAATCCTGCCCCATGCGGGGATGCGAAATTATTTCACAGAAAACCAGTCGCGTCGGCCTGTTGGTCGGCGCGCTGTTTTTTTGCCTGATCGGCGGTACCGGCACAGCCCGGGCTGCGAACCAGCAGCTGGGGGCCATGCAGTCCCAGATCAAGGAACAGCAACAGACCCTCAAGCTCAGCAAGCAGGAGCTTGCCAAGCTCAACACCCAGCTCAAGGCTGACGAGCAGGCCATTTCGGCTGCCGCCGCCAAACTCGAGCAGACCAGACAGCAACTCCGGCAGAACCAGCAGAAGCTGGCGTCCCTGCAGCAGGACAAGCTGGCACTGGAGCAACAAGCCAAACACCAGAAGCAGTTGCTGGCCAAGCAGGCGGAAAGCGCCTTCCAGGCGGGCAACCACGATTACCTCAAACTGCTGCTCAACCAGCAGGATCCGGCCAAGCTGAGCCGCGCCCTCGACTATTTCGATTACCTCAACAAGGCCCGTATCGAGGCCATTGAAGCCCTGCGCGCCACCCGTGACAAGCTGGCCAAGAACCAGCAGGCCACCAGGGAGACCGAGAACCGCCTCCAGACCCTGCTCGGCGAGCAGCAGGAGCATCACCAGAGCCTGCTGGCCAGCCAGCAGAGCCGTGCCAAGGTGCGCAACCAGTTGCAGCAATCGGTGCAGGCCGACGAGCAGAAGCTCGACAAGCTGGTCAAGGCGGAGAAGGCGCTCAAGGCGCGGCTGGAAGAGCTGCGTCGCCAGCAGGAAGAAAAGGAACGCCGCGAACGGGCAGAGCGGGAGCGCCTCGCCAAGATCAAGGCCGAGCAGGAGCGCCAGCGCCGTCTGGAGGCCCAGCGCCTGGCAGCCGAACAGAAACGCATCGAGGAGCAGCAGCGGATCGCGGCCCAGCAGCGCCAGGTCGGCGAACAGCAGCGGCTGGCGGCCCAGCAGCAGCGCGTCGCCGAACAGCAGGCCAAGGTGGCGCAGCAGCAAGCTGCCGCCCGCAACAGCGCCAAGGCGAGCAGCAACGGCTACGGCGGTCTGAGCACGGGTGGCAACCTGCGCTGGCCGGTGCAGGGCCCCATCCTCATCTCCTACGGCTCGCCGCGTACCGCCGAGCTGAAGTGGAAGGGCACCCTGATCGGCGCCAGCGAAGGGACCCAGGTCAAGGCGGTGGCTCCGGGCCAGGTGGTCTACGCCGACTGGCTCGACGGCTTCGGCATGCTGCTGGTCATCGACCACGGCAAGGGTTACATGAGCCTCTACGGCCACAACCAGTCGCTGCTGCGCCAGGTGGGACAAAAGGTGGAGCAGGGTGAGCCCGTGGCCCTGGTCGGCGACAGCGGCGGACAGGAGCGCTCCGGCCTCTACTTCGAGATCCGCTATCAGGGCGAGGCCATCAACCCGACCAAGTGGCTGGCCAGACGCTAAGCCCGCCTTGGCGGTGCCCGAGTGGAGTCCGCTACCTCATCCCCAGCCCTTCTCCCGCGAGGGGAGCAGGGAGCAAAAGACAGCAACACCGCGTCGTTTACCACTTCACCTGACAAAAAGTCTGCATCGCGCAGGCTTTTTACTTGGCAGGGGAGGCACCACACCGCCCGCCCCGATGATGAAAACTTACCTCTTTTCCATCCCGCTCAGGGGAAGACCACCAGCCCGATCTGCTCCAGTAGCCCCTGCTGCTGATCTTCATTGATCTGCACCCCGGCGAGGTTGACCCGGCGCAGATCCAGGCCGGGCAGATCGCACTGGCGCAGATCGCAGCCTTGCAGGTTGAAGCTGGTCCAGTCGATTTGCCCGAACTCGGAGCCGCTGAGATCCGAGCCCGCCAGGGAGGCGCCCAGCAGGTTGGCCCCCTGCCAGCGGTTGCCGGCAAGCTCGCACCGCTCCAGCAGGCAGCTTTCGAAGTTGGCGTAGCTGAAGTTGTTGCCGGTGAGGTGGGCTTCGCAGAAGTAGCTTTTGGCGGTGATCCGGTTGGCGAAGCTGGCATGGGCGAAGTTGATCCCCATGGCCTGGCAGTCGCGCATCTCCAGCCCAAGACACTGGCTGCGGCCGAAGTCCGCCAGGGTGAGATCGCAGCGCAGGAAGCTCGCCTCCCTCAGATCGCAGCCCTGAAACAGGCATCCCAGCTCCCGTTCCCTGTCATAGAAGCTGCAGTCGACGAAGCGGCTCTCCCCGAGATCGAGCCAGGAGAAGTGACAGCCGATGAAGCGGCACCCCTGGAACTGCTCCCCCTCCACCTCTTGCTGCTCGAAGTGGACCCCCTCGAAACACCTGCCCTTGATCATCCCCTGCCCCCTGTTGATGGCGTCATATGCTGACATTGCCGTGCAAAAACGGTAATGTTACGTGTAACATTTTTTTGCCGGATCCCCAGATGAACGACACCCGCAAGCGCCGCCCTACCCTGCAGGACATTGCCGACCTGACCGGTGTCACCAAGATGACCGTCAGCCGCTACCTGCGCGACCCGTCCGCCGTGGCCGAAGGGACCCGCGAGCGCATCGCCGCCGCGGTGGAGGAGCTCGGCTACATCCCGAACCGGGCGCCGGACATGCTGTCGAACGCCACCAGCAAGGCGATCGGCATCCTGATCCCCTCCCTCTCCAACCAGGTCTTCTCAGCGGTGATCCACGGCATCGAGGCGGTGACCCGGCCCGCCGGCTACCAGACCCTGCTCGCCCACTACGGCTACAGCCCGGAGCGGGAGGAGGAGCAGGTCGCCTCGCTCCTCTCCTACAACGTGGACGGGCTCATCCTCTCGGACACCCAGCACACCGAGCGCACCCGCAAGATGATCGCCACCGCCGGCATCCCGGTGGTGGAGACCATGGATCTGCCCCTCTCCCCCATCGACATGGTGGTGGGCATGGATCACCGGGCCGCCGCCCGGGCCATGGTAACAGAGATGCTGCGCCGGGGACGGCGCAAGGTGATCTACCTCGGCGCCCGGCTAGACGTGCGCACCCAGCTGCGAATGGAAGGCTACTACCAGGCGATGGCCGATTTCGGTCTGACCGGCCAGCACCTGCTGACCGAGCAATCCTCCAGCTTCACCCTGGGGGGAGAGCTGCTGGCCCAGGCCATGGCGCGCTTCCCCGATCTCGACGGCCTGTTCTGCACCAACGACGACCTCGCAGTGGGGGCCCTGCTGCAATGCCAGGCCAGGTGGATCCCGGTGCCCCAGCAGGTGGCCATTGCCGGCAGCAACGCCCTCGACATCGGCCACGCCATGACCCCCAAGCTCGCCAGCATCGTCACCCCCCGCGAGACCATAGGTCGCGAAGCCGCCATCATGCTGCTGGCCCGCCTCGGCGGCCAGCCGCTGGCGACCAGGTGCAAGGACATCGGCTTCTCCCTCTATGAGGGGGAAAGCCTCGGCTGATCCCCGGCCATCATGGCGCGTTCGACCGCCATGATGGCGCCTTCTCCCCTCTCCCCTCGCCGTCCCCTGGCCTATGCTGGCTCCTCCATCCACCCTGTCAGGAGCAGACCATGCACCACACCGAACGATTGAAAGCCTGCCTGCAGCGCGTCATCTGCGATCCCGCCTTCCCCCTGGCGGAGCTCGACGCCTGGTTCACCCCAGACTACTGCCAGGAGGTGAACGGCGAGCGGCTCGACTACCCGGCGTTTCACCAGCACATCGCCACACTGCGCCGCCATCTGGCCGGTGCGAGCATCGAGTTTGTCGCCACCCTGGCGCAGGGGGAGCGGGTGCACTCGACCCATGTGGTACGGGCCACCCGCCAGGACGGCGGCACCCTGGTCTGCAAGGTAAGCGGCCTCTTCACCTTTCGCGGCGACCGGATCTGCCACACCGACGAGGTGACCTGTCTGCTGGCAGGCAGCAAGGAGGATGCGGATATCGGCTCGCGGCGCTGACTGCCGGCAACCCGCAGACACCGCCATGGCGGGCAGGAAGGCAGACGACGGGCCCTCAGGCCGCCGGTTCGCGTCGGGCAAGGCGCTGGAGGGCGCGGGACAAGGCGCCGGGATCCTCGTAGCCGAGCCGATCGGCGATCTGGGCCAGCGTGAGCCCCCTGTGCTGCAACTGGCGCGCCCGTCCCAGCACCACCTGCTCCCGCCACTGGCGAAAGCTGCACCCCAGCTGCTGGAGGAAGAGCCGGTTGAGGGTGCGCACCGAGGCGCCGCAATCTGCCGCCAGCGCCGTCAGCGTCAGATGGATGGCGGGTGCCTGGCACACCCTGTCCAGCACCCGCAGCAGGCGCGGGTCCAGCGCCCCGGCGAGGGGAATGCGCGCCGCGAGCGGGTCGGCGCGCTCCAGCTCCTGGCCAAGCACCGTCAGATAGGCCCCTTTCACCTCCTCCTCGGCCAGCTCGGACAGGCGGGCGAAGAGGCCCGCCAGCAGCGGGCTGGCCTGCAAGGGGCCGAAGGCGGTACGGGCCGACGTCGGCACATAGAGGAGGGAGAGCCGGGAGCGGCGCAGCACGCGAAACTCGTGCTCCCACCCCGCCGGAATAAAGCAGATCTGGCCCGCCACCAGCAGTTCTCCCTCCCCTCGCCCCGTGATGATGCCGCCCCCGTCGTGCAGATAGCAGTATTGGGCATGGGGGTGGCAGTGCAGCGCGGTGAAGTGCCCTTGCGGGTAGGATGGATGCAGACAGGACATGAAGGCTCCAGGGGAGAGGGGCAGCCCCCGACCTTAAGCCAGGGCGAGGCCGGAAGCAAACGGCCCACCCCCTCCGGGGGCGGAAAAACAGCAGGCCACCCGGGGGTGGCCTGTTTAATTTTTCTAAACGATATTTGCTTAGCGTTTAACCAATTCAACCGCTTCCCGGGAGAGGCGGGTCACCTCCTCCCAGTTGCCGCTCTTGACGGCGTCTGCCGGCAGCATCCAGGAGCCGCCGACGGTGGCCACACATTTCAGCGCCAGGTAGTCGGCCACGTTTTTCGGGCCGATGCCGCCGGTGGGGCAGAATTTCACCTGGGGCAGGGGCGCCGCGATGGCGGAGAGTGCCTTGGTGCCGCCGTTCGCCTCGGCCGGGAAGAATTTGAGGTGGTCGTAGCCCGCTTCCAGCGCCTGCATCACCTCGGACGGGGTGGCCACCCCCGGGATCAGCGGCGCCGTGCTCTTGGCCGCGTGGGCCAGCAGGGCCGGGGTCATGCCCGGGGAGATGACGAAGCGGGCACCGGCAGCGACGGCGGCATCAAACTGCGCGCAGTTGAGCACGGTACCGGCACCGACCATGGCATCCGGCATCGCCTTGGCGATGAGGGCGATGGCGTCCAGCGCCACCGGGGTGCGCAGGGTGATCTCGAACACCGAGATGCCGCCGTCGAGCAGCGCCTTGGCCATCGGCAGGGCCTGCTCCAGGTCGTTGATGACCATCACGGGTACCAGGGGGGAGGCGGCAAACACCTCGGCAGGGGTCACTTTCCAGTTCTGCATAGCTCTTCCTTAGTCAAAGATGGTGGCGCCGCACTCGGCGCTCGATACCGCGCGACGCATCACGCTGAACAGTTCACGACCCCACCCCTCTTGTTCCAGGGTGAGGTCGATCTCGGCCTGGGTACGGCCACTCAAATCGGTCAGGCAGTCGAGGCGGCCTGACTCGGCATCCACCCGCAGCAGGTCGCCATCGGCGAGCAGGCCGATGGCCCCGCCGTGCAGCGCTTCCGGGGTGACGTGGATGGCGGCCGGGATCTTGCCGGAGGCACCGGAGAGGCGACCATCGGTGACCAGGGCCACCTTGTGACCCGCCTTCTGCAGGTTGCCAAGCACCGGCATCAGCTTGTGCAGCTCCGGCATGCCGTTGGCGGCCGGGCCGTTGTGGCGCACCACGATGACGGCGTCCTGGTTCAACTCACCGGCCTTGTAGGCCGCCTCCACCGCATGCTGGGAGGAGAAGACCCGGGCCGGGGCCTCGATGACCCGATACTCGGGCGCGACGGCGGAAACCTTGACCACGGCGCGGCCCAGGTTGCCCGCCAGCAGCTTGGTGCCGCCGGTGGCCTGGAACTCGCTGCCAGAGGGGGAGAGCACGCTCGGATCCCCGCTCTCGCCCACCGGTTGCCACACCAGCTTGCCATCCACCAGTGCCGGACGGCTGAGGTAGTCCTGCATCTCGCCGAAGACCGGGGTGGCATCCATGTGGATCAGCCCTTCTTCGGCCAGACGACGCATCAGGCCGGGCACGCCCCCCGCCTGCTCGAAGGCGTTGACGTCCGCCGGGCCGTTCGGGTACATGCGCACCAGGAGCGGCACCACGTCGGAGAGATCGCTCAGGTCGTCCCAGGTCAGCTCCAGCCCGGCGGCACGGGCCAGCGCCACCATGTGGATGCTGTGGTTGGTGCTGCCGCCGGAGGCGAGCAGGGCCACCAGGCCGTTGACCAGGGCGCGCTCGTCGATCACCGCACTCAGGGGGCGATAGGCGGGGGAGCCCGGGATCATGGCGCTGATGCGGCGGGCCGCTTCCTCGGTGAGGGCGTGGCGCAGCTCGCTGTGCGGATGCACGAAGGCGGAGCCCGGCAGCATCAGGCCCATGGCTTCGAACACCAGCTGGTTGGTGTTGGCGGTGCCGTAGAAGGTGCAGGTGCCCGCCGCGTGGTAGGCGCCGCACTCCATCTTGAGCAGGGCGTCGCGGCCCACTTCACCGGCAGCGTACTGCTGGCGCACCTTCACCTTCTCGTCGTTGCTGATGCCGCTCGCCATGGGGCCGGCAGGCACGAAGGCGGTGGGCAGGTGGGCGTGGGAAAGCGCCCCCATGATCTGGCCCGGGGCAATCTTGTCGCAGATGCCGAGCAGCAGGGTGGCGTCGAAGGTGTTGTGGGAGAGGGAGACCGCGGTGGCCTGGGCGATGAGGTCCCGGGAGAAGAGGGACATGTCCATCCCCGGCTGACCCTGGGTCACGCCGTCGCACATGGCGGGCACGCCGCCGGCGACCTGGGCGCTGTGGCCGAGCTCCGCCAGGGCGCCCTTGATGATGTCCGGGTAGCCCTGATAGGGCTGATGGGCACTCAGCATGTCGTTGTAGGCGGTGACGATGGCCACGTTGGCGCGGGTCATGTCGAGGATCCGCCCCTTCTCGTCACAGCTCGAGGCGGCCACGGCGTGGGCCAGGTTGCCACAGGAGAGGGAGGCGCGGGTCTTGCCCTGATCAGCCTGGCGCTGGATGCGGGCCAGGAAGCGGGCACGGCGGGCGGTGCTGCGCTCGCGGATGCGGTTGGTCACCTGGGTGATCACGGGATGGGTCATAGCTTTCTCTCCAACTCTATATACGGGCGCGGTCGGCTGCAGCCGGGCGCGCGACATGGCTCATTGCGCCTGCGTCAGCGCGGTGACGGCACGGTCGACCACCTGTTCGAAGGTCCCGTCGATATCGATGCGAAACACGCCGGGCTCGCCATCCGGTCGCTCCAGGGTATCAAACTGGCTTTGTACCATGGCTTCGCGCATGAAGTGGCCCTGCCGTGCCCGCATCCGTTCGAGAATGAGGGACTGGCTGCCATCCAGAAACAGGAAACTCACCGAGTCGTTGCCCTCGCGGATCTGGTCGCGGTACTGCTTCTTGAGGGCCGAGCAGACGATGACGCCGAGCTCGTTCTTGCGCTCCAGGCTGTAGGCCGCATCGCGGATCCGCTCCAGCCAGGGGGCCCTGTCTTCATCGTTGAGCGGGTTGCCCGCCGCCATCTTCTGGATGTTCGCGCGAGGGTGCAGATCATCGCCGTCGATGAACTTGGCCCCCAGGGCATTGGCCACCTTGAGGCCGATGCTGGACTTGCCGCTGCCACACACACCCATCACGATAATGCACTTGCCCGCCATTATTTGACCTCTCTCTCACTTTTCAAAAAACGTTCGCCTGATGGGTTCTAAGCTACCACGTTACCGGTAACATGTTACCGGTAACGTTTCGCAATGTGAAGTGCAGCACAGAAATGTGCAGAACAACAACTAGAACCATTTGAGGACAATTTTATGGACGGAGCAATGAACACACCCGATGTCGCCTATCTGCTCTCGGTAGCGGGCGGAGCCATTGTCATGTTGCTGGTGCTGATCATGCGATTCAAGGTACATGCCTTCGTGGCATTGACCCTGGTCAGCATGCTGACGGCCCTGGCCACCGGGGTCACCTATGACCAGGTGATCCCCACCATGCTGACCGGTTTCGGCGGCACCCTGGCCTCGGTCGCGCTGCTGGTCGGCCTCGGCGCCATGATAGGCCGGATCCTGGAGATGACGGGGGGCGCCAAGGTACTGGCCGATACCCTGATCAACCGCTTCGGCTCCCACCGCGCCCCCTTCGCGCTGGGTGTGGCCTCCCTGCTGTTCGGCTTCCCGATCTTCTTCGACGCCGGTCTCATCGTCATGCTGCCCATCATCTTCAGCGTGGCGAAGCAGTTCGGCGGCTCCGTCCTCAAGTATGCCCTGCCCTCCGCCGGCGCCTTCGCGGTGATGCACGCCTTCCTGCCGCCCTACCCGGGCCCGGTGGCCGCCAGCGAGCTGCTGGGTGCCAACATCGGTCTGCTCACCGTCGTGGGCCTGCTGGTCGCGCTGCCCACCTGGTATCTGGGTGCTTACCTGTTCGGGCTCTGGTCCGGCAAGAAGTTTGAGTTGCCCCTGCCCCCGAGCTTCACCGCCAGTGCCGAGCAGCTCTCCGACAAGGCGCCGAGCTTCGGCCAGGTGATCTCCATCCTGCTGCTGCCGCTGGTGCTCATCTTCATGGATACCGGCCTCAATACCCTGGGCGTCATGGGCGTCATCGACAAGGGTGCGGACTGGGTCAACGTGCTGCGCATGGTCGGCAAGACCCCGGTCGCCCTGCTCATCACTGTGCTGTACGCCCTCTGGATGTTCCGCCAGAGCCAGGGCAAGGTGCAGCTCGAGAAGTTCTGCAACGACGCCCTGGCCCCGGTCTGCGCCGTCATCCTGGTCACCGGTGCCGGCGGCATGTTCGGCGGCGTATTGCGGGCGAGCGGCATCGGCACCGCGCTGGCCGACGTGCTCTCCGATACCGGCATGCCGGTGATCCTCGCAGCCTTCCTGGTGTCCGCCGCGCTGCGGGTTGCCCAGGGTTCCGCCACCGTGGCCCTGACCACCACCGCCGCCCTGATGGCGCCGACCGTGGCCGCCACCACCGGCCTGAGCGAGCTGGACCTGACCTTCATCGTCATCGCCATCGCCGGGGGCGCCACCGTGCTCTCCCACTTCAATGACTCCGGCTTCTGGCTGGTCAGCCGCTTCCTCAACATGGACGAGAAGACCACCCTCAAGACCTGGACCGTGATGGAGACCCTGCTCGGCACCATCGCCTTCCTCATCGTGGCCACGGCCAGCGCCATCCTCTGACGGAAACACATCGGGGCCGCATCCGTCGGCCCCGATGTGATATTGCACCGACTTTTTACGGATTCTTGCTTGGGCCCATCGCCACAGATTGCTAGAATTGCCTATTCTTCGCCCCGAGTGGAACGCTTCATCCCGTGATTTCAGGCTTCTCTATGCATTCATCGGCACATTATCGACAGTTGCTGACCCGCTTACCCCAGATCGCGGTCGCCGCGGATCAGTTCCAGATACTCAGCAGCGCCAAAGACTTCAAGAGCCGGATCCTGTCGCTCATCGCCCATGCGACCCAGCGCATCTATCTGATCGCGCTCTATCTGCAGGATGACGAGGCGGGACGGGAGATCCTCTCCGCCCTCTATGCCGCCAAGCAGCGCAATCCCTCTCTCGACATCAAGGTGTTCGTCGACTTCCACCGCGCCCAGCGCGGCCTGATCGGCAAGGGCAAGCAGGGGGGCAACCACCTGATGTACCAGGCCATGGCCGCCAGCCACCAACACCAGATCGAGATCTACGGCGTGCCGGTCAAGGGCCGCGAGCTGCTCGGGGTGCTGCACCTCAAGGGCTTCATCTTCGACGACACCCTGCTTTACTCCGGCGCCAGCCTCAACGACATCTACCTGCACCAGCAGGAGCGCTACCGCTTCGATCGCTATCACCAGATCCACAGCCCGGCACTGACCCGCAGCATGGTCAACTACGTGGATGACGTCTTCCTCGGCAGCGAGGCCGTCCAGCGGCTGGATCGCACCGGCATCCCCGGCGCCAAGCAGCTCAAGGGGCCGATCCGCCGCTTCAAGCAGCGTCTGCGCCTCTGCCAGTACCGCTTCGAGAGCATCAAGCCCAACGATCGGGAGATCGCCGTGACCCCCATGGTGGGCCTGGGCAAGCGGGGCAACCAGCTCAACCGGATGATCCGCAACCTGGTGCGGGCCACCGAGCGGGAGATCTTCATCTGCACCCCCTACTTCAACCCCCCCAAGGAGTTGAACAAGGACGTGGAGGCGCTGCTCAAACGCGGCTGCAAGGTGACCATCGTCGTGGGCGACAAGACCGCCAACGACTTCTTCATCCCCCCGGAGGAGAAGTTCTCCACCATCGGTGGTCTGCCCTATCTCTACGAGACCAACCTGCGCAAGTTTGCCGAGCGCAACCAGCACCACATCGACAACGGCCGGCTCAACCTCATGCTCTGGTGCTGCGAGAAGAACTCCTATCACCTCAAGGGGATCTTCGTGGATGAGGAGTGGGCCCTGCTCACCGGCAACAACCTCAATCCCCGAGCCTGGGCGCTGGATCTGGAGAACGGCCTGCTGGTACACGACCAGCACCATCACCTGCGCGAGCAGTTCAGTGCGGAGCGGGAGAACATCCTGGCCCACACCCGCCGCATCAGTCACTTCGACCAGATAGAGCAGATCAAGGATTACCCGGATCAGGTGCGCAAGCTGCTGGCCCGGATCCACAGGGTCAAGGCTCACCTCCTGCTCAAGCGCATCATCTGACCGCCAGGGCGCCCCGTCAGTGAAAAGGCCTGCCGTTTCCGGCAGGCCTTTTTCATGGATGACCCTCCCCCCGCTCCCTTGCCCACCAGCCCGGAACGGCACAACGCGGCTTGCATCGAGGCCGCAACAACCCCTATCATCTGGACATATTTACAGTGTTTTCGGGCATCTAATTGATGAAATTGGATAAAATCTCCCTCGACAGCCTCAAGGGTGTCGGCAGCAAGATGCTGGAGAAACTCGAGCGGCTGGGGCTGGCCACGGTACAGGACCTGCTGTTCCACCTCCCCCTGCGCTACGAGGACCGCACCCAGGTGTGGCCCATCGGCGATCTGCCGCCCGGCCTGCACGGTGCCGTCGAGGGCGAGATCCAGGACACCCAGCTGGTGATGGGGCGCCGCCGCATGCTGGTGTGCCGTATCAGCGACGGCACCGGCAGCCTGACCCTGCGCTTCTTCAATTTCACCGCTGCCCAGAAAAACAGCCTGGCCCAGGGCCGCCTTATCCGCTGCTTTGGCGAGACACGTCCCGGCAAGTACGGCCTGGAGATGGCCCACCCCGAGTACAAGCTGCTCGGCGAGGAGCAGGCCGGCCAGACCGAAGAGGCCCTCACCCCCGTCTACCCCACCACAGAGGGGCTGCGCCAGCTCACCCTGCGCAGCCTCACGGATCAGGCCCTGGCCCAGCTCGACCTCTACGGGGTCGAGGAGCTGCTGCCTGCCGGCCTCTATCCCCAGCAGATCGATCTTGCCGCCGCCCTGAAGCTGCTGCACCGCCCGCCTCCCTCGGTGGCGCTGGCCCTGCTCGAGAGCGGCCAGCACCCGGCACAGCAGCGGCTCGTACTGGAAGAGCTGCTGGCCCACAACCTCTCGGTCTTGAAGGTGCGGGCCCAGGCACAGACCCAGCTGGCCCGAGCCCTCAAGCCCGCTCCCGAGCTGGTCCGGCAGCTGCTCGGCGCCCTGCCGTTCACCCCCACCGGTGCCCAGAGCCGTGTGGTGGCGGAGATAGCCAGGGATCTGCAACAGAGCCACCCCATGATGCGCCTGGTCCAGGGGGACGTGGGCTCAGGTAAAACGCTGGTCGCTGCACTGGCCGCCCTGCAGGCCATCGGCAACGGCTGCCAGGTGGGGCTGATGGCCCCGACCGAGCTGCTGGCCGAACAGCACGCCATCAACTTCGCCAGGTGGCTGGAACCGCTCGGCATCAAGGTCGGCTGGCTGGCGGGCAAGCAGAAGGGCAAGGCGCGGGAAGAGGCGCTAGCCGCCATCGCGGACGGCAGCGTCAAGATGGTGGTGGGCACCCACGCCATCTTCCAGGAGCAGGTGGTGTTCCAGCGCCTCGCCCTGGTCATCATCGATGAACAGCACAGGTTCGGGGTGCATCAGCGCCTCGCCCTGCGGGAAAAAGGAGAGCGGGAAGGGGTGCATCCCCACCAGCTCATCATGACCGCCACCCCCATCCCCCGCACCCTGGCGATGACCGCCTATGCGGACCTCGACACCTCCATCATCGACGAGCTGCCGCCGGGCCGCACTCCCATTACCACGGTCGCCCTGCCGGACAGTCGCCGCCAGGACGTGATCGAGCGGGTGAGGCTCGCCTGCGAGGAGGGCAAGCAGGCCTACTGGGTCTGCACCCTGATCGAGGAGTCGGAGGTGCTGGAGTGCCAGGCCGCCGAAGACACCGCCGCCGAGCTGCAAACCCTGCTGCCCGGCCTGCACATCGGCCTGGTACACGGCCGGATGCGCCCTGTCGAGAAACAACGGGTGATGGAGGAGTTCAAGGCGGGCATACTGCAACTGCTGGTCGCCACCACCGTCATCGAGGTGGGGGTGGATGTGCCCAATGCCAGCCTGATGATCATCGAAAACCCGGAGCGACTGGGGCTGGCCCAGTTGCACCAGCTGCGCGGCCGGGTCGGGCGGGGGTCGGTGGCCTCTCACTGCGTGCTGCTCTATCATGCCCCCTTGTCCAAGACCGCCCAGAGCCGCCTCGGGGTACTGCGGGAGACCAATGACGGCTTTCTCATCGCCCAGCGGGATCTGGAACTGCGCGGCCCAGGCGAGCTGCTCGGTACCCGCCAGACCGGCCTGGCCGATCTCAAGATCGCCGATCTGGTGCGCGACCAGCCGCTCATCCCTCAGGTGCAGAAGATGGCGCGCTTCCTGATGGATAAACACCCGAGCCATGTCGAGCCCCTGATCCGCCGCTGGCTGGGCCTGCGAGACCACTACTCCAATGCTTGACCAGGGCAGATGCAGAAGAGGGTCACCTTGCCTGATGGATAAACACCCGAGCCGTGTCGAACCCTTGATACGATGCTGGCTCGGTCTACGGGATCACTACTCGAATGCCTGACCAAGCAACAGAAACAGGAGGAAAGCACTGATGAATTCCTGGCTGCGCGGCCTGCTCTACACCTTTGCCTTCCTGCTGCTCTTTGTCTGGGTCGGTCTCGGCCTGTTCGATGCCGAGCGCGCCAAAGGCCCCATCGCCAACTGGCTCAGCCAGCAGACCGGGGTGCCCGTCACCATAGGCCGGCTGGTGTTCAATCCGCTGCACCCCTACACCCTGCTGGCGGAACAGGTGCGCTATGGGGATGCGGTACAGCTGGAAAAACTCTATCTGGAGATCGAGCACATCGACTGGTTGAACCGGGATGTGCGCATCGCCCACCTGGACCTCATCCGTCCCGTCATCAAGCTGCCGCTCCCCAACCAGTTGCCAAGCCTGCCGGTTCACTCCCTCACCATCAGCGACAGCACCATCGACAACCTGAACCTGCAGAGCGAGGCCCTGACCCTGCGCGGCCTCAGTGCGTCCCTGAGTGACTGGGAACTGATCGACCCAAGACGCCAGCCCCAGGCCAACCTCACCCTGGGCATCAACCAGCTGGAGACCCCCATGTTCACCCTGGCCCGTCTCAGCCTCAAGGGGCGGCTGGAGGGGCGGGTGCTCAGCACCGACAGACTGACCACCAACCTGTTCGACGGTCTGCTCGAGACCGGCATGGTGCTGAACTGGCCAGAGCGCAGCCTGCAACTGCACGATCTCAAGGCCCGCGCCATGCGCCTCGAGCTTGGTGACATTCCCCCTGGCGAGTTCCCCCTGCGCCGCATCACCCTGGACAGGGGTCAGCTTGCCCAGATGAGCATCAATGCCATCGATCAGGAGCTCTCCCTCAACAACTTCAACGGCCAGCTCACCGCCTTCGACTGGCAGGCGGGCAGCCAGCCCAGCGGCTATCTGGCGGGCACTCTGGGCGACATGGGCCGCGGCCTGTTCCAGCTTGAGGCCGTCGAGGGCAAGCTCGCCTTCTCCCCCCGCCAGCTGGATGCCGAGCTGCGAGGCAAGGCATACGAAGGGGAGTTCAACGTCGAGCTGGCCCTCGACACCCAGCAGCAGAGGCTCGTCCTTAAGGATCTGGCCCTGAGCGGCATGGACATCAGCTTGCCCCAGGGGTGGTGGCAGGATTGGCAGGGCTGGCGCCCGCAACAGATCGACATCCGCAAACTGGCCTTCGACAAGCTCAAGGTGCTCTCTTTCGACGACACCCTGCCCCTCTCCCTGACCGGCTGGCAACTCTACCTGAACGATCTCGCCCTGCGGGGCAACCAGCCAGGCCCCCTGCTGGGGCGTGCCCGCATCGAGAGCAAGTGGTTCGAGCTGGTGTGGGACGGTCTCAGTGCTCGCAACGGCACCCTGGATGGCGAGCTGACCCCCAGCTCCTGGCAGCTCAACACCCTCACCACCTCCCTGCCCGACGAGGGCTCCCTCAATCTGAGCGGCCAGTGGGGCAGAACGCCCGGGCAGGAGAGCCGCCTGCAGTTGCAGGGCAAGCAGCTGGATCTGGAGCAGTGGGGCAAGTTGCTGCACTCCCCCGTCTCCTTCGCGGGCAAGGTGGATCTGGCGGCAGATCTGCAGGCCGACCTCAACGGGCAACCCGGCGAGCAGACGGCCAACTGGCGCCGGACCCTTCAGGGCAGCTTGAGCCTGGAGAGCAAGGATCCCTTCTGGGACAAGGTCGGCATCGACCCCCTGCTGGATGACTGGTTCAGGGAGCAGACCCCCCCCGATCTGACACCGCAGACGCTGTGGCAGGCGATGCAACGCGGAGACACCCCCTTCTATCAGATCAGGCTGGATGCCAGGGCGGAGCAGGGCAAGGTGCGGATCGAACAAGGCGGTGCCTCCACCATCACCCACCTGCTGGCACTGCAAGGGGGTGTCGACCTGGCCGCAGACCAGTGGCAGCTCGACCTCGGGGTCCTGAACAAGGGGCGCTGCGCCGAGCTGCTCGCCCGTTGGCGCGGCCCCCTCAATGCGCCCGACCTGGGCTGGAGTGTCCCCACGGGACAGGACGCCTGTGGCTGGGAGGCGGGTGTGCGCTACCCCGCCCAGGGACGAAGCGGCCCGCTCTGGCGCCCACGGCCACCCGCCGTCCAATAACGAACAAGGCCTCGCGAAGAGGCCTTGTTGCTGTGAACATCAGGGATCAGCGTGCGCCGCGCTTGATGGGCAGCACCACGTACTGACCGACAAACTCCACCGCCAGCTTGCGGCCGCTGAACAGCTGCACCCGCAGGCTGAATTTGGCGGATTCTCCGCCCCTCAGCGGCTCGAGCACGGCGGGCATGCCCTCCCGGGCCACCCGCGCCTCCGGTTCTTCGCTCACCGGCCGGTAATACTTGATGTTGCCCTCGGCCAGCACGGTATCCCCTCCCAGCCCTGCCTCCTTGAGCTGCAACCAGATGAGACCCCAGCCCGCCAGCACGCACTGGCTGTAGATGCTGCCGGCGAACATGGTGTCGTGGACGTTGAGATTGGCCGCCAGGTTGGCCTTGAGGTGGAAGGTCTGGCCATCGTAGTGGGTGATGTGCACCCCCATCTTCTCGCTGATGGGAATGCCCCGCGACCAGCGGGTGGTGAGATCCTGGCACCACTCCGGGCGGTACTGGATGGTCTGCATGGGACTCAGGGACTTGATCATCTGGCGGTGAGGGATGCGGCCGAAGGAGACGGGGCCTTCCCCTACCTCAAGGAAGCCACAGCGGCGATAGAACTCCACCGCCTCCTGGCGGGCGTTCATCACCAGCCGTTTCACCTTCTCGTCGCGGGCAAGCTGTTCGAGATCCTCCACCATGCGGGCGCCCAGCCCCTGGCCGCGAAATTCGGGTCGCAGCGCCATAAAGCGGATCTGGGCTTCATCGCCGCCCACAAAGAGGCGACCCACGGCGATGGGCGTTCCGTCGGGTGCGAGCATCAGCCGGTGAATGGCGACGGTATCGTACTCGTCACGCTCGGAGCCAAGGGGCAGATTGAAGGGTTTGCGCAGTAGTTCCCAGCGCAACTGATAGTAAGCATCCAGCTCCGCTGGTGTTTCTGGGGTGACTACCCGGTACATAAAGCGATCCTTGAGTGTGCGCCGACTGGCAGATGGAAGGACTGACGCAACCATTTCTCCCGGCGCAGCCTGTAGTAGGTATCCAGCTCGGCTGCCGTTTGGGGGGTGACCACCCGGTACATAACAACATCCTTGAGTTACACTGGTCGAAAGCCATCTTGCCGTGCAAATTCATGGACTTCAATCTGCAAGCGTACCAAGCCGATCACTTATTGCACCTCAGTGCCAAACCCGAACGCCGCGTTTCGGTGCTTGAAAATGCCCGTCATCGCTGGCTGGAAATGGACGGCGTGGTGCAATCCGCCATGAGCCTCCACCAACCGGCCCGCCTCTGTCTGCCTCATCAACGGAGCATCGCGGAGCAGTTGCCAAAGCAGGCAAGCAGGATCCTGGAGCTGGGGCTGGGCGGAGGGGATCTCACCCGTCACCTGGCGGCACGCTGGCCCGATGCCCACCACGACTGCGTGGATCTGGATGCCGAGATCCTCACCCTGTTCCAGCAGTTCTTCCTCCCCTCATCAGGGGGCTCGCCTCGGCTGCATCACGCCGATGCGCTGCACTTCCTGCACCAGAGCCAGGAGAGCTACGATCTGGTGCTGCTGGATTTGTTCAGCCAGGACGGCAACCCCCTGCTGCTCTTCCAGGCTCCGCTCTATCAGGCGCTGGCCAGCCGCCTGAGCGGAACCCTCATCATCAATCTGCTGCCCCGCACCCGGCTCGAACAGGCACAGGCTCTGCGACTGGCAGAGGAGTGGATAGGCCCGACCCACGTCCACGACGTGCCCGGCTACCGCAACGTCATCCTGCACGCGACCCGTCAGCATGGCCAGGGCGGGCGAGCACCGGCAGGGTGAAGAACCTGCGAAGTGTGCAGGCATCGCGTCCTGCCCCTCCGGTGAGTCCTGCCCTACCTGCCACCCTTATACCTGCAGCCAGAAGGTGACGGGGCCGTCGTTGAGCAGCCTGACCTTCATGTCGGCGGCGAAGCGGCCGGTTTCGGTCGGCACGCCGCTCTCCCTGGCGCGGGCTACGAAGTACTCATAGAGTCGCTCGGCATCTGCGGGATGGGCGCCACCGGAGAAGCTGGGTCTCATCCCCTTGCCGGTATCCGCCGCCAGGGTGAACTGGGAGACCACCAGCAGGCTGCCACCCACCTGGCTCACGTTGAGGTTCATCTTGCCGTTCTCGTCAGAGAAGATGCGATAGCCGCTCACCTTGTGCAGTAGCTTGTCCGCCTTGGCCTCGTCATCCCCCTGCTCCACCCCGAGCAGCACCAGCAACCCCTGACCGATGGCCCCAGTCACCTCTCCCTCTACCGTTACGCTGGCCTCGCTGACCCGCTGAATCAGTGCAATCACATCCCTCTCCTCTCAAAACAGCACGACCGCCCATCCTGCGGGATGAGCGGTCGTCGATGCTACCAATAAATGCCCTGCCCGGGCCAACGTCTTTGTGCCGGGATCCGGTGTGATGGCCGGCCGGCGTCAGGCCAGCTCCTCTGCACCGGGCTTCTCGTACTCCCCGAGGCAGGCGGTGGTCTCGGCCCCCAGCAACACCACCAGCCAGCTCAGATACACCCAGACGAACAGGATGGGAATGGTCGCCAGGGCGCCATAGATGGCCTGGTAGGAGGGGAAGTTGGTGATGTAGATGGCAAAGCCGCGCTTGGCCAGCTCGAACAGGGTGGCCGCCACCAGGGCACCGATGAAGGCGTGGGTCAGCCGCACGCGGCAGTTGGGCACCACGGTATAGATCAGTAGGAAGGTGAGCACGGAGAAGAGGAACGGCAGGCTGCGCAGCAGCAGATAGCCGATACCGAACAGGCTGTCAGCCGCGAACAACCTGAGCGAGAGAATGTAGGAGGAGATGGCGATGCTGGCCCCGATAAGCACGGGGCCCAGAGTCAGGATCATCCAGTACATGGCGAATGCCTGGGCCAAGGGCCGGCTTCGGGTGGATCGCCAGATGTAGTTGAGGTTCTTGTCGATGGCCGAGATGAGCATCAGGGCCACCACGATCAGGGCACCGATACCGACGGCCGTGGTGTTGGTGGCGTTGGCCACGAAGCCGTCGATGTACTCCTTGAGCATCTCCCCTGCGGTGGGGACGAAGTTGTGATAGACGAACTGCTCCATCGCCTGCTTCAGGCTCTGGAACACCGGAAAGGCCGACATCATGCCGAACACCACGGCGATCATGGGCACCAGGGAGAGCAGGGTGACATAGGCCAGGTAACCGGCGGTCACCGTCAATCTGTCCTGCTGGAAGCGGCCCCAGACAAACTGGGCGAAGTGGGCACCATCGTGGCGCAAGAAGGAGAGTGCATGGGCCAGACGGCCGCGGATCTGCTGCTGCATCTTGTTTCTCGTAAGCGTGATCATGCAGACATTGTGTCAGATAGGGTGGTCATTTGGCCACCCGCAGACCGGCCGGATGCGCCTCCATCGAGTTCAGGCCGCATGCGCCCTCATGTCGAGCCCATAAAAAAAGAGGCCATAAGGCCTCTCTTTGGTCTGTCGATGAACAGCTATCGATCAAGCACGACCGGCGCGCTTGCGATCCATCTCGGTCAGCAGTTTCTTGCGGATACGGATGGCCTTGGGGGTGATCTCCACCAGCTCGTCGTTGTCGATGAACTCGAGAGCCTGCTCCAGGGTCATGCGGATCGGCGGAGTCAGCACCTGGGCTTCGTCGGTGCCGGAGGCACGCATGTTGGTCAGCTGCTTGCCTTTCAGGCAGTTGACGGTCAGGTCGTTGGAGCGGGAGTGGATCCCGATGACCTGGCCTTCGTACACTTCGGTCGCGTGACCGATGAACAGACGACCACGGTCTTGCAGACCGAACAGGGCGAAGGTCAGAGCCTTGCCGGTTGCGTTGGAGATCAGCACGCCGTTCTGACGCTCACCGATGCTGCCACCCTTGTGCGGACCGTAGTGGTCGAAGGTGTGATACAGCAGACCGGTACCAGAGGTCATGGTCAGGAACTCGGTCTGGAAGCCGATCAGGCCACGGCTCGGGATGATGAAGTCCAGACGGACGCGACCCTTGCCATCCGGGGTCATGTTGGTCATCTCGCCTTTACGCAGGCCGAGCTGCTCCATCACGGAACCCTGATGCGCTTCTTCCACGTCCACAGTAACGGTTTCGAACGGTTCTTGCAGTTCGCCATCCACGGTACGCAGGATAACTTCCGGACGGGATACCGCCAGTTCGTAACCTTCGCGACGCATGTTTTCGATCAGGATGGAGAGGTGCAGTTCACCACGGCCGGAGACGCGGAACTTGTCCGGATCTTCGGTCTCTTCCACGCGCAGGGCCACGTTGTGGACCAGTTCCTGGTTCAGACGCTCCAGAATGTTGCGGGAGGTGACGAACTTGCCTTCTTTACCGGCGAACGGCGAGGTGTTGACCTGGAAGGTCATGTTCACGGTCGGCTCGTCCACGGAGAGCGGCGGCAGGGCTTCGACGGCACTGTTGTCACAGATGGTGTCGGAGATCTTCAGCTCGCCCAGACCGGTGATGGCGATGATGTCACCCGCTTGCGCGTCGGTCACTTCGGTACGGGACAGGCCCAGGTAGCCCAGCACCTGACCGACCTTGCCGGTACGCGGTTTGCCGTTGGCACTGACGATGGTGACCTGCTGGTTGGTCTTGACGCGACCACGAGTGATGCGGCCGATACCGATGACGCCCACGTAGGAGTTGTAGTCCAGCTGGGAGATTTGCATCTGGAAGGCACCGTCAACGTCGCCCTTCGGGGCTTCCACGTTGTCGACGATGGCCTGGAACAGGGGTTCCATGTTCTCGGACGGGACGTCCTGATCCAGGGTGGCCCAACCGTTCAGTGCAGAGGCGTAAACAACCTTGAAGTCCAGTTGCTCATCGGTGGCACCCAGGTTGTCGAACAGATCGAAGACCTGATCCATTACCCAGTCAGGACGAGCACCCGGACGGTCGATCTTGTTGATGACCACGATGGGCTTCAGACCCTGGGCGAACGCCTTCTGGGTCACGAAACGGGTCTGCGGCATCGGGCCGTCAACGGCGTCGACCAGCAGCAGCACGGAGTCAACCATGGAGAGTACGCGTTCAACTTCACCACCGAAGTCGGCGTGACCCGGGGTATCCACGATGTTGATGCGATAGTCGTTCCAGCGGATCGCAGTGTTCTTGGCGAGAATGGTGATGCCACGTTCCCGTTCCAGATCATTGGAGTCCATGATCCGTTCCTGACCTTCGCTGGTGCGATCCAGAGTGCCGGATTGCTGCAGCAGCTTATCAACCAGAGTCGTTTTGCCGTGGTCAACGTGCGCAATAATCGCAATATTGCGTAAATTCTCTAACATTCTCGCCTCAAATCACCGGGTAAAATTGGGCGCTAATTGTACTCTCGCCTTTGTGATCTGCCTAGCAGAATTGCAACACATTCACACACAACAAAGGATCAGGATCATGGACCCCGCAGCAAAAGGCTGCTTAGATGGCCTGGATACGCTGGCGCACCATCTCGGTGCACCAAAACGATCCAAGGTTGCACCACTTTAATGCAGCAACCGGCATGAGAACGGGTTTCTCGACAGCCTGAAACGGTGCAAGTGCCCTGAAATCAAGCTGTCACAAACTTGGCACGATACTGGCTTATGTGAATGTGACGACGCATTCACCCAAAGAGTTTTAACACCGGAGGTTACTTAGCATGTCAGCCCAGAACGTTTTGGCCCTGATCCAGGAACACGAAGTCAAGTTTGTTGATCTGCGTTTTACCGACACCAAGGGTAAAGAGCAGCACGTATCCATCCCTTCCCACCAGGTTGACGAAGACTTCTTCGAAGACGGCAAGATGTTCGATGGTTCCTCCATCGGCGGCTGGAAGGGCATCAACGAGTCTGACATGGTGCTGATGCCGGACCCGGCTTCCGCCAAACTGGACCCGTTCACCGAAGAGACTACTCTGAACATCGTCTGTGACGTGCTTGAACCCGCCACCATGCAAGGCTATGACCGTGATCCGCGCTCCATCGCCAAGCGTGCCGAAGATTTCCTGAAGTCCAGCGGCATCGCTGACACCGTGCTGTTCGGGCCGGAGCCGGAATTCTTCATGTTCGACAACATCACCTTCTCCAACACCATGGGCCACAGCTTCGTGAAGATCGAATCCGAAGAAGCTGCCTGGAACTCCGGTACCGACTACGAGCACGGCAACAAGGGTCACCGTCCGTTCGTCAAGGGTGGTTACTTCCCGGTTGCCCCGGTTGACTCCTCCCAGGACATCCGTGCCGCCATGTGCCTGGTGCTGGAAGAGATGGGCCAGGTCGTCGAAGCTCACCACCACGAAGTGGCGACTGCCGGTCAGAACGAGATCGCAACCCGCTTCAACACCCTCACCCTGAAGGCTGACGAAGTACAGGTCCTGAAGTACGTGATCCACAACGTGGCCCACGCCTACAACAAGACCGTCACCTTCATGCCGAAACCCATGTTTGGCGACAACGGCTCCGGCATGCACTGCCACCAGTCCCTGGCCAAAGACGGCGTCAACCTGTTCGCAGGTGACCTGTATGGCGGTCTGTCCGAGATGGCACTGCACTACATCGGCGGCATCATCAAGCACGCCAAGGCCATCAACGCCTTCGCCAACCCGACCACCAACTCCTACAAGCGTCTGGTGCCGGGCTATGAAGCACCGGTCATGCTGGCCTACTCCGCCCGCAACCGCTCTGCCTCCATCCGTATCCCGGTCGTGCCGAGCCCGAAAGCCCGCCGCATCGAAGTACGCTTCCCGGATCCGGCTGCCAACCCGTACCTGGCCTTCGCTGCCCAGCTGATGGCCGGTCTGGACGGTATCATCAACAAGATCCATCCGGGCGATGCCATGGACAAGAACCTGTACGATCTGCCGCCGGAAGAAGCCGCTGAAGTGCCGACCGTTGCCGGTTCCCTGGACGAAGCGCTGTCCGCACTGGATGCAGACCGTGAGTTCCTGACCCGTGGTGGCGTGTTCAGCGATGACTTCATCAACTCCTACCTGGAACTGAAACAGCAGGATGTTGACCGCGTGCGCATGACCCCGCACCCGCTGGAGTTCGAGCTGTACTACTCCGTCTAATCCGCCTTCCCATGACAAACCCGCCATCTGGCGGGTTTTTTTTCATTCTGGCAACGGAAATACCGCCGAACGGGCACGATCGTGCAGAAAGATGATCCCATTCACGGAGCCGTACCACCCTCGGCTGTTCACACCCCGACCCCGTGGTTTTTCTCTGATAGGATTAAGGTGAACCCCGTCAAGGAGAGATGGATGAACACTGTACCCTGGCTGCTGAGCCTCCTGCTGATGGCCTCCTGTTCCGCACAGGCCGCCCGCGTCTACTCCTGGGTCGATCCCCAGGGGGTGACCCACTACACCGATGCCCCTCCTCCCGGCAAGAGCGCAAAAGAGGTGGACCTGCGGGTCTCGCCGCTCATCGGCACAGCCCCCCACTCGGTCCAGGTGGACAACTTCAACAGCCTGACCGGTGTCGATGCCAGGAAAGCCCTGGAAGCGGCTCCCCTGGAGATCGATCTCATCTCTCCGGAACCGGGCAGCACATTGCGCGACAATACCGGCAACATCGTCTTCCAGGGCGAGATCTCTCCCCAGGTCCCGGTGCAATACGATGTGCGCCTGATCCTGAACGGCAAGGCGGTGCCCCTGGTTCACAACAGCCTGGCCATACGGGTGGAAAACCTCGATAGGGGCGCCTATGAGGCACGGCTCGAGTTGCTCGCCAAAGACGGTACGATCCTTGCTAAATCTAAGCCAACCACCTTTTACCTGCACAGGGCGTCGGTGAATCAGGCTCCCAGAGCCGCCCCCAAGGCCAATTAGGGGTGATGTGACGCACCGATGCGGGTAAACTTGATGCACTATATTGGTGCATTCTAGGTGTACAGCACCGTTTTAGGGAGAAACCTGTGCCAACCCGCTCGGACAACGCCAAGACACTCTTGGACAATCTGCTGACCGCCGTCATTCTCATGGATGAACGTCTCTGCATTCAATTCGTCAACCCGGCGGCAGAGCAGCTGCTTTCCCTCAGCGAACGACGACTGATCGGCATCGAACTGCCCCACCTGCTGGAACACATCTCTCTCGATCTGCAGCGTTTCAAACAGTGCCTCATTTCGGGGCAGGGCTTCACCGACAGCGAAGTCACCCTGGTGGTGGAGGGGGAGCCCAGGCTGGTAGAGATCAGCGTCAGCCCCATGGCCGATCATGAACAGCGACTGATGGTGGTAGAACTGCGCAAGATCGATCAGCAGAAGAAGATCAGCCAGGAGCTGCAGCAACACGCCCAGCAGCAGGCCGCCAAGGAGCTGGTGCGCGGCCTGGCGCACGAGATCAAGAACCCCCTAGGGGGATTGCGCGGCGCGGCCCAACTGCTGCAAAAAGAGTTGCCCGACCCGGCCTTGCGTGAATACACCGGCATCATCATCGAGCAGGCCGATCGCCTGCGGGTGCTGGTCGACAGGTTGCTCGGTCCCCAGCGTCCCGGCCGTCACCAGATGCACAATGTTCACTCCGTGCTGGAACAGGTGCGCCGTCTGGTGGACCTGGAGCTGCCGCCGCAGATCCGCATCGAGCGGGACTACGACCCCAGCATCCCCGAATTCGAGATGGAATCGGACCAGCTGCAACAGGCGTTCCTGAACATAGTGCGCAACGCCGCCGAGGCCCTTGGGGATCAGGACGGCCTCATCCGCATCAAGACGCGCACCGCCTTCCAGATCACCATCCATGGCCAGCGCTATCGCCTGGCGGCCGAAATCAAGATCATCGACAACGGCCCCGGCATTCCCGACGCCATTCGCGACACCCTCTTCTACCCCATGATCACCGGCAAGGAAGGGGGAACGGGCCTGGGCCTCTCCATCGCCCAGAACCTGATCGATCAGCACAAGGGTCGCATCGACTGCATCAGCTGGCCGGGCCACACCGAATTCACCATTTATCTACCACTTCGCAAATAAGGGAACCTCATGACAGCAAAAGTGTGGATCGTCGATGACGACAGCTCCATCCGGTGGGTTCTGGAGCGCACCCTTGGCAGCGAAGGCTTCGAATGCGAAAGTTTCGCCGACGGCGAAGCCCTGCTGAGTTCACTGGAGATGCGCTCACCGGACGTGATCCTCTCGGATATCCGCATGCCGGGCATCGACGGCCTGAGCCTGCTGGAGCAGATCCATCGCCGCCAGGCCGATCTGCCCATCATCATCATGACGGCCCACTCGGACCTCGACAGCGCGGTCAACGCCTACCAGCGCGGTGCCTTCGAATACCTGCCCAAGCCGTTCGACATCGACGAGGCGGTCACCCTGGTACGCCGGGCCGAGAACCACCTCAAGGAGCAACGTACCAAGCGCAAGGCTCGCCAGCAGGAAGCCACCACCACCCCGGAGATCATCGGCGAAGCCCCTGCCATGCAGGAGGTGTTCCGCGCCATCGGCCGGCTGTCGCGCTCCAGCATCTCGGTGCTCATCAACGGTCAAAGCGGTACCGGCAAGGAGCTGGTTGCCCATGCCCTGCACAAGCACAGCCCCCGGGCCCACAAGAACTTCATCGCCCTCAACATGGCGGCCATCCCGAAAGATCTCATCGAATCCGAGCTGTTCGGTCATGAGAAGGGGGCCTTCACCGGTGCCAACAACATTCGTCACGGCCGCTTCGAACAGGCCGATGGCGGCACCCTGTTTCTCGACGAAATAGGCGACATGCCGCTGGACGTGCAGACCCGGTTGCTGCGGGTACTGGCGGACGGGCAGTTCTACCGGGTTGGCGGCCACCAACCGGTGCAGGTGGATGTGCGGATCATTGCCGCCACCCACCAGAATCTGGAGAAGCGGGTCGCCGACGGCGAGTTTCGGGAAGACCTGTTCCACCGCCTCAACGTCATCCGCATCCATATTCCGGCCCTCAAGGAGCGCCGGGAGGACATCCCCCAGCTGGCCCAGCACTTCCTGCTGCGAGCCGCCAAGGAGCTGAACGTGGAGGCCAAGAGCCTGCACCCGGATACCCAGACCTACATCAGCCGCCTGCCCTGGCCGGGCAACGTGCGCCAGCTGGAGAACGTCTGCCGCTGGCTGACGGTGATGGCCTCGGGCCAGGAGGTGCTGGTAGGCGATCTGCCCACCGAGCTGCTGACTCCCATCACCAGCACCGCCGAGCCGGGCCAGCCCGCCCTGACCGGTGGCTGGCAGCAGCAGTTGCAGGACTGGGTGGCCGCCAAGCTGGCGCTGGGGGAGACCGATATCCTGGCGGATGCCATGCCCCAGTTCGAACGGATCATGCTGGAGACGGCACTGGATCACACCCACGGTCACAAGCAGGAGGCAGCCCGCCTGCTCGGCTGGGGCCGCAATACCCTGACCCGCAAGCTCAAGGAGCTCGACATTCCCTGAGCCTGCGGGAAAAACGATTCCCATCACGCCTTGAGGGAAAGCCTGACCAATCACACCCCGTTTGCTTGCAAACGGGGTATCTTTTTCAGGCGCCCCGCCTAGAATGGCAGGCTTTCCAACCCGACTCGCAGAAGGTGCCCCATGATTGACAGATCCCTCCCCCTGACCGACCTGCATCGCCATCTGGATGGCAACATCCGCCCGCAGACCATTCTCGAGCTGGGACGTCAGCACAACATCCGACTGCCGGCCGATGAACTGGAGGCCCTGCGCCCGCACGTGCAGATCGTCGAGAACGAGCCGAGTCTGGTGGCCTTCCTTAAGAAACTGGACTGGGGCGTGGCCGTGCTGGCCGACTACGATGCCTGCCGCCGGGTCGCCTACGAAAACGTGGAAGATCTGCTGCGTGCCGGGATCGACTATGCCGAGCTGCGTTTCAGCCCGGCCTACATGGCGATGACCCACAAACTGCACCCGCAGGGCGTGGTCGAAGCCATCATCGACGGTGTGGCCGCAGGCAGCCGTGACTTCGGCATCAAGACCAATCTCATCGGCATCATGAGCCGTACCTT
Organism: Aeromonas sp. TW 6; assembly: GCF_013168745.1. Taxonomy (NCBI): domain Bacteria; kingdom Pseudomonadati; phylum Pseudomonadota; class Gammaproteobacteria; order Aeromonadales; family Aeromonadaceae; genus Aeromonas; species Aeromonas sp. TW 6. The sequence goes on from NZ_JABERS010000009.1 coordinate 54,323, forward strand.
CGGCACCGAGCAGTGCAAGCAGGAGCTGGATGCCTGTCTGGCTCATCGCGATCGCCTGGTCGCCATCGATCTGGCCGGCGACGAACTGGGCTTCCCGGGCGAGCTCTTCACCGACCACTTCCGCCGGGTGCGGGATGCAGGCATGCGGGTCACCGTGCACGCCGGTGAAGCCGCCGGCCCCGAGAGCATGTGGCAGGCCATTCGCGAGCTGGGAGCCGAGCGCATCGGCCACGGCGTCAAGGCCATCCAGGATCCGGCCCTGATGGCCTATCTGGCCGAACACCGCATCGGCATCGAGTCCTGCCTCACCTCCAACCTCCAGACCACCACGGTGGCGAGTCTGGCCGATCACCCGATCCGCCAGTTCCTGGCAGCCGGCGTGCTGGCCTGCCTCAATACCGACGATCCGGCGGTGGAGGGGATCGACCTGCCCCATGAATACGAGGTGGCGGCCCCGGCTGCCGGCATGACGGTGAGCGAGATCCGCACCGCCCAGCAGAACGGCCTGACCCTGGCCTTCCTGAGCGAAGCCGAGAAGGCCGAGCTGAGTGCCCGTGCGGCTCAACGCTGAGCAGGGGTAAAACCCAATAAAAAACCGCCGAAAGGCGGTTTTTTATTGTCCAACGACATTGCCCGGCCTAGATCACCCGGGAGAACTGCTGCTGGCGCGCCTTGCTGCGCAGGTAGACATCGAAGCACATGCAGATGTTGCGGATCAGCAGCTGACCGGTGGAGACCACTTCCAGCCCCTCTTCGGTCATGCGCACCAGACCGTCATCGATGAAGGTCTCCAACAGCTTGAGATCCTCGGCAAAATACTCCTTGAACACTAGGCCGTGGGCCTGCTCCACAGCGGCGAAGTTCAGGGAAAAATCGCAGATGAGGCGCTTGATCACCTCACGACGGATCAGATCGTCCCGATTGAGGGAGCACCCCTTCCACTGGGCATGGCCCAGTGACTCGACCTGGGCATAGTAGGTTTTGAGATCCTTCTGGTTCTGGGAATAGGCATCCCCCATCATGCTGATGGAAGAGACCCCCAGCCCCAGCAGATCGCAATCCCCCTGGGTGGTATAGCCCTGGAAGTTGCGATGCAGCTTGCCCTCGCGCTGGGCGACGGCCAGCTCGTCATCGGGCTTGGCAAAGTGGTCCATGCCGATGAACTGATAACCCTGGCCGGTCAGGAAGGCAATGGTGTCCTGCAGCATGGCCAGCTTCTCCTGCGGCGCCGGCATGTCCGCTTCTTTCAGCTTGTGCTGGGCGGCAAAACGGCTCGGCAGGTGGGCATAGTTGAAGATGGAGAGGCGGGCCGGGTCGGTCTTGAGCACCTCTTCCAGGGTGTGATGGAAGCTCTCCCGGTTCTGGTGCGGCAGACCGTAGATGAGATCCAGATTGGTGGAGCGGAACCCCAGCTCGCGGGCACGAACCAGCATGGCGCGGATGAAGTCGTTGTCCTGCTCCCGATTGACCGCGACCTGGACCGCCTTGTTGAAGTCCTGAACGCCGAGGCTGATGCGGTTGAAACCGAGCTCCCGCAGCACATCCAGCATGGACAATTCGATCTCGCGGGGATCCACCTCGATGCTGATCTCCCCCTCCTCGGCGAAGTGGAAGTGCTCCCGCAACATGGCCATCAGGCGACGAGTCTGGGGTTCGCTCAGATAGGTGGGTGTGCCGCCACCCCAGTGCAGCTGGGTGACCAGTCTCTCCTTGAACAGGGGGGCCTGGGCCTTGATCTCCTGTTCGAGGTAGTCGAGGTATTGATCTGCCTTGTGCTGGTGCCGGGTAATGACCTTGTTGCAACCGCAGTAGTAGCAGAGCTTGTGACAGAAGGGGATATGCACGTAGAGCGACAGATTGCGTGCAGGATACTGGCCCGCTGCCTGGACAAAGTCCGGATAGCCGAACCCCTCGTTGAACTCCAGCGCAGTGGGATAGGAGGTGTAACGCGGACCACTGTAGTTGTATTTTTCGATCAGGGCCTGATCCCACACAATCTGTTCTGCTTGCACGCTTGCTTCCTCTGTCTTTGTTATGGGCTCACCGGCTTAACTGAAAATCCTTCAGTCTGGCGACATCCTCAAGGATCTGCGCCTCCAGCTCGGCCTCGTAGCCACTGCGTTCGAGATCCATCTTCATCACTTCATTGCGCTTGAGTGCCCGCCTCGCCTCATGGGTCGGCATCTCTTTCACCTTCTCATAGAGGCCGTAGAGCCCCGGGAACTCGGTGGCAAAGGCGCGGCCCCCCTTTATTTGCAAGGCATCCAGCAGATTGGTCAGCCGGATGGCACCTTCCGAGTAGTCGCACTGACCATCTCGTACCGCGTGGGCGATCACCCTGACACTCTCCAGGATCCGCTCGTTGCGGGCCGTAATGGCGTGCTGCTGCATCTCTTGCTGGCGTTTGAGACGCGCCATCAGGGTGCCGGCATAGACGGCCAGCCCCAGCAAAATCAGGCCACCCAGCAGGGCGGCCAGCATCCATCCACTCATCACTTTTTCTTCGGCTCGGGTTTGGCTTCAGGCTGGTAGTCTGCCTGAGAGAAACGTTCCCACAGCTCCTCTTCGGAGGCAGGCTGACTCGGCTCGTCAAAATCGGCATCATCAAAATCCATGTCGCCATCTTCGTCATCGTCGTTGTCGATGATACCGAGCTCGTCCATCAGCTCCTGATAACGGTCAACCCGCTGATCGACCCATGCCTGCTCTGCGGCCTCCAGGGTTTCACCGGCATCCAGACGATCCAGCAAGGCATTGAGGCGATCATCATTCTCGATGGACGCCAGCTCCTGCTCGGGGGTCATCACCACCCGCTTCTCTTTCGCAGGCTTGGTCGCCACCGGCTTGCTGCCCTTCTCGTCGGCAATCAGCGCGATGGGCTTGCGAGAGCCGATGCGTGGATCCTTGGCCTGCTTGGAGCCGCTCTTTTTGCCCGCCTGCTCGACCTGTTGGCGGGAGCCCGCCTTCAGGCCCTTGCGCTTGGCGGCGCGCTTGCGCTCACGACCTTCCTGAGCACTGGCATCTGATTCTTTGCGCTTGCCGGTAGGCTTGCGGTTGGGTTGTTTGGCCGACATGAATGACTCCGACAAATAACTGAATGGAAACCCCCGGAGCGTGTCGTCCGGGGAGGATGCTGAAGCGGGGAACAGTAAATATGGAACAAGAGTGGGATCCCGCACCAATTCGACCACTTTGGGCCGCTGAACACCGCAGGATCGGCATCCTCTGGGCATGTTGCTGGTATTTTGACACAGAATGTCTTGGCGGGTTAATGACCCAATAGAAAAAAGGCAGCCGAAGCTGCCTTTTTCCATCATGCGAGTGCCATTCCCTGGTAGCCAATCGCCTTATCCCTGGGCGAACCACGGCGCATCATTTCGTTGGATCATCCTGATCCTTATTGACCAGTCCTGAGTGTGCGTGTGTTTGTTTGTCTAACCCAAACCGGCGACATCCTGCCTCCCATCGGGGTGGTTGCCTCCCGCAGCCCCGCTCATCCCTGGCGGTCACCATCCTGGCTTTTTGCATCTATTGCTCATCGCATGCTCCGAGCCGACATCCTGTCAAACCGAAGACGGGTCTTGCACCCTCTCTCCGGCCAATCCTGATTGCCTACTGTAACTTCTTCGCTGGATGACTCAATCAACCAAAGCACATTTCGAACTGGTACAAAGTGATGTTATATTTCTTAATTCATTGAAAAACAAAACATAAAAAAATATATGTGAGCAATCTTTCAGACACGACCAGCCCCGTATATAGAAGATCTCTTACAGCAATGCAGGCTGTTTACGGGCGATCGCTACAACCTCAAAAAAGAACAGGGAACACAATGGTTCCCTGTTCTTTTCAACAAGATAACTAACAGGCTATATCAGTGAAGCCCCGCCACATACTTGGAGAGCGCCTCGATGTCCTGATCCGTCAGCTTCTTGGCCACATCCCGCATCATGCCATTGGGATCGTTGTCGCGGGTCGCCGAACGAAAAGCGGTGAGCTGGGCCTTGATATAGGCGGGATGCTGCCCTGACAGGCTGGGGTACTTCGCTTGCTCGACGCCGGAACCCCGTGGGCCATGACAGGCGGTACAGGCGGCCAGGCCTCGCTCCATGTCTCCCCCCATATAAAGCGCCTTGCCTGCGGCAACCACATCATCGGGCACGGCAACCGGCGTCACCTTCTGGCTGGAGAAATAGGCGGCAAGATCGTCCATATCCTGCTCGGACAACGGCAACGCCATGGGTCCCATGACGGGCGCAACCCGACCAGTTTGGCCAGAAGCTGCAGCCTTCAGTTCAACTAATTGTTTTTTGATATATGATGCGTGCTGACCAGCAATCTTGGGATACATGTCGACTGGGCTGTTGCCGTCCGGTCCATGACAGGCCGCACAGACGGCAGCCTTGGTTTGTCCCGCAGCGGCATCGCCCTTGGCTTGTGCCATCCCAGTTACGCCAACCATCAGAGCAAGTGTAATGACTAGGTTCTTCATGGCGTTCCAACTTTCTCGTTATTAGGCTTCCAGATCCCATGCCGCTGAAGGCATGTTAAAATAAACGCGTTCAAGCGACGCCATTTTACACTATTTCACAAAAAAGTAACTCTATAACCCTCTATCTCTATGGGGAATTTACGTTGGATACACAAACTCTGAATTTCAATAAGGTGCATTTTGTGACCAGCGCACCCGACATCCGCCACCTGCCAAATGATGGGGGTGTCGAGATTGCGTTTGCCGGTCGTTCCAACGCTGGCAAATCGTCTGCATTGAATACCTTGACCAAACACAAGAACCTGGCGCGTACCAGTAAGACCCCTGGCCGTACTCAGCTGATCAACCTGTTTGAGCTGGAACCGGGCAAACGCCTGGTTGACTTGCCTGGCTATGGATATGCCCAGGTTCCGCTGGAAATGAAGCTCAAGTGGCAAAAGTCACTGGCTGAATACCTGCAGCGACGGGAGTCCCTGAAAGGTCTGGTGATCCTGATGGACATCCGCCATCCGCTCAAGGAAACCGACATGAACATGCTGGAATGGAGTTCACACCGTGAACTGCCGGTGATGCTGTTGCTGACCAAGGCGGACAAATTAAGCCCGGGGCCCCGCAACAACCAGGTGATCAAGGTTCGTCAGGCGGTGGCAGAACTGGGCCCGCAGATCCAGGTTGAAGCATTCTCTTCTCTGACCAATATCGGCGTCGAGAAGCTGGCCCAGACCCTAAGCGGCTGGTATCTATCCGAAGCAGACAACGCCCAGGCAGACGACGAAGATCATCAGAACGAGGAGTAAACGACTCCTCTCCCTGGCTGCAATTGGCGGAGTTGGACCTCCGCTGATTGAAAGGCTTTCATGATCCCCCCATCTCCGAGCCCTTCCTCCCCGCCTTCGCCATCTCTGAAGAATAACCTCAAAAAATATATTTAAATCATACTGATAGCATATTTCGACGCGAAAAGAATTAACTAATTATCAACATGACACCGTTTTCATGGATATCGAGTAAAAAATCAAAATTGAAGGCTGTAACAAACGAAACTGAAATTTAATTACACGATGAGGCAATATAGGGATAAAAATGAGGCCGGTCTTGCCATTGCAAACCGGCCTGAAGAAATGAGTTCAAAAATTTGGGAAAAAGCGAGTTCTCGAGAACAAAGACGATTGGTTTTCCTCAAGAAACGCCTTCATTCTAACAAAGAACGGCAATAATTAAAGCATTTACTCTAAACGTTACTCATAAAAAAACGCCCCGACGATGACTCATCGGGGCTGCTATTCAGCCACATTCAATTACGTGAAATAAAAGGTCTGAAAGATAGAACATCTTACCTCTGTACCCTACGCCGACAACTGTACAGCAAAGCAGCAGAAAGTGAAAGTAATTTATGTAATTTAGTTTCAAAGATAGGGAAGGAAAAAAATATTCATAATTTTCATGCAGATAAAAAAATCCCCAGTACGAATACCGGGGAGTTATAAAGGTGACTAGCTAGCACTTCCTCAACTATCCAGTTAGTCAGCAGTCCGTTACAGAAGTTCCGCTGCTTTGAGAAAAAACTCAAAAAAATTCTGCGAGTGACGGCAAAGTAAAAGTAACTTATTGTTATGAAATGGTTTTATAAAAATGGCACCTGTTCTGCCACACACCCACCGCAGAACGACCGTTTCACATCACACGTGCCGTGCCGCATCACGAGGGAGCCCTTATCCAGAGATGCAGAATCTCTACATCAGACCTGCCGACAGCCCAATAGAACGCACAAGCTGGTTCACACGACGCCCAGATTGCGCTGCAACTCTCTCAATACCTGCTTGGTGCCGGGCCGGATCCCTCGCCATACGGTAAAGGCCTCAGCAGCCTGCTCGACCAGCATGCCCAATCCATCCATGGTATGGCGCGCGCCATGTTGTTTGGCCCAGCCGATGAAGGCTGTGTCCGTTGCGCCATACATCATGTCGTAGATCGCGATGTCCGGGTGGATGAGGGTTGGCGCCAAAGGTGGCAACTCTCCTTGCAGACTCGCTGAGGTGGAATTGATGATGAGATCGAACGGCCCCACCAGCTGTTCATAGGACTGAGCAGTGATGCTGCCCAGATCCCTGAACTCCACAGCCAGCTGTTCCGCCTTGGCATGGGTACGGTTGACCACGACGATCTCGCCCGGCGCTTCCGCCAGCAGGGGGGCCAGGGCACCACGAGCTGCGCCACCGGCCCCCAGAAGTAGGATCCTGCTACCGGCAAGGTTCACTCCGTGAGCCTTGAGATCGGCGACCAGCCCGGCGCCGTCGGTATTGTCACCCAGCAGCACACCATCATCAGTCAGTTTGATGGTGTTGACCGCTCCCGCCCGCTTGGCCCTGGGGCTCAGCCGCTCCACCAGCCCGAAGGCTTGCTCCTTGAAAGGTACGGTCACGTTGCACCCCTTCCCTCCTTCGGCGAAGAAGTGGTTCAGAGCGCTGGCAAACTCATCGACAGCAGGTTCTGCCAGACCATACTCCAACTCTTGCTGGGTCTGCCTGGCAAACAGGGTATGAATGAAGGGAGATTTGCTGTGGCGCACGGGGTGGCCAAAAACCAGATAACGATCCATCAAGGCGTTCCTTTTGAAGGCAATATCCCGATTTAACGGGTTTTCTCATGAAGGAACAAGCCGAATATCGGCCAATAAGAAGGGGCCATCATGGCCCCTCTGGTCACAACCACTCGCGCGGTTTGAGGTAGTCGCTGTAGAGCAATGCCTCCGGGCTGCCGGCCTCCGGCTGCCAGTCGTACTCCCAGCGCGCCAGCGGCGGCATCGACATCAGAATGGATTCGGTGCGCCCCCCCGTCTGCAGTCCGAACAGGGTCCCGCGGTCGTAGACCAGATTGAACTCCACGTAGCGGCCACGGCGATAAAGCTGGAACGCCCGTTCCCGCTCCCCATAAGCAAGATCCTTGCGTCGCTCGACAATCGGCAAGTAGGCCGCCAGATAACCCTCACCCACTGCACGCATGAAGGCAAAGCAGTCGGCAAAGGGCCAGCGGTTAAGGTCATCGAAGAACAGGCCACCCACCCCGCGCGTTTCGCCCCGATGCTTGAGGAAGAAGTAACGATCGCACCAGGATTTGAACTCGGGATAAATGTCGGTGCCGAACGGCTGACAGAGCTCATGGGAGACCTGGTGCCAATGCCTCACGTCCTCTTCGAACGGATAGAAGGGCGTCAGGTCGAAGCCGCCACCAAACCACCAGATCGGCTCCTCCCCCTCTTTCTCGGCGATGAAGAACCGCACATTCGCATGGCTGGTCGGTACATAGGGATTATGCGGGTGGATCACCAGCGACACCCCCATGGCCTCAAACCTGCGGCCAGCCAGTTCGGGACGATGTGCGGTCGCGGATGCCGGCATGGCATCGCCATAGACATGGGAGAAGTTGACCCCACCTTGCTCGATCACCGCCCCCTGGCGCAGCACCCGTGTTCTACCGCCACCACCACCTTCGCGACTCCAGGCATCTTCCACAAAGCGCCCGCATCCATCGGCCTGCTCCAGGCCACGGCAGATATCATCCTGCAATTGCAGCAGGAAGGCTTTTACCTGGGCCACATCCGGTTTGCTCATTTTATCTCCTGTCAGACAGGCATCATGCATGCTCTGCCTGCACTTCTCGTATTGTCATGACCTCATCGCACAACCTGCATGAAACAGGGCCGTGCCCAACTCAGGATGGGCGAATGATGGCCCCGGTGCGGGCGTCCTTGATTTCGGACGGGTTGGCTTGCCCCCCGACTTCGCCGGGCAGAATGTAAGCCAGCTGGCTTGCCAGCAGATCGCCAATATCAGCCACCCGGCGAGCGGGTTCCTCACCGGTTAGATTGGCACTGGTGGACACCAGCGGTTTGCCAAATGCCCGGCAAAGCCCTTGCACCTGGGGATGGCCTGTGACCCGCACCGCCAGGGTCTCGAACTGACCGGTCAACCAGGACGGCGTCGTCGCGCGAGCGGGCATGATCCAGGTGAAGGGACCAGGCCAGCTCGCCTGCACGCAAGCAAGCTGCTCATCGCTGAGCTGGCTCAGGTCGATGTAGTCCTGCAATTGCGCCAGATCTGCCGCAATCAGGATCAATCCCTTCTCCACCGGCCGCTGTTTGATGGCCAGCAGCCGCTGCACGGCGGCTTCGGAATCAGGATCACACCCCAGACCAAACACGGCTTCGGTGGCATAGGCGATAACCCCTTCTCCTTGAAGGGCGGCAACCGCTTGTTCAAATTCATTTGGCATAAGCACATGCGACAGCCACGCTGCCGCCTCTCATCACTGGATTGTATGTTGAACCGACATGACGGCATCGGGGCCATCACTGCTGCGATATGGGCTATATCTCTGCTCCTCTTCAGTCATGCATTTCGGCTCAGACGCTTGAGTGCATCAGTGAACCGAGCAACCGCAGGGAGCTTGAGATGGCGATCAGGAGCAGGGCAAGTTGGGCGATGTGCATCAGCTCACAACCTCACGCTGACCAGCAATCCGCCTGCCTGATCATGGGCGGCGAGATTATACCCGCTCAATCTGGTGGGAGCATTTCTTTTGCGGGCAGACCCAGCGCAGGTTTCCCCGCACCTTCTTCTCGATCATGATGCCCCAGCCACACTCGGGACAGGGTATGGGAACCGGCTTGTCATTCACCACATACTTACAGTGAGGATAGGCGTCACACGAGTAGAACTGTTTGCCATAACGGGACGTGCGGCTCACCAGATGACCTTTGCCACACTCCGGGCAGAGGATTTGGGTATCGTCACTCTCCTGAAGGGATTCGATATGCTGACAGGCCGGGTACTGGGTACATCCCACAAACAGACCGTAACGACCCTTCTTGATGGCCAGTGGATGGCCACAATCCGGACAGGACGACCCCTCGAGCACTTTCTCTATATCGCGGCCAGAGGGGGTGAGGGAGCGAATGTAATCGCAAGCGGGATAGGCTGAACAACCAAGGAAGGGACCGTGCTTGCCCTGGCGGATCACCAGTTCAGCACCACACTGCGGGCACGGCTCGCGCTCGAAGGCATGTTCGTGGGCAGAGAAGAGGTGGTGATCGATCTTTGACATGGCCGCGCCTTGAAATCCAGATGGCCTGAATTCTACCAGCGCGGCACCGGGCTGTCAGTGGATGACGCCGTCCGACTCGTCAAACACCAGCTCTTCCATCTGCTGGTAGGCGTTTTCACTGCCTGGCACATTGAACAGCACCATCATGACGACCCACTTCAGATCGTCCAGCTCGATGTCCGGCTTGTCCAGCTCGAGCAACCGTTCGATGCAGATTTCACGGGTTTCGGCATTCAGCACTTGCGCCTGCTCCAGGAACAGCAGGAAACCGCGACATTCAGTACTGAGGCGAACCAGCTCCTGCGGCGCATAGATCCGCATAGAGCCCTGCTGGCTTGCGGTGACATAGACTTCCCGCTCGCTGTCGTGCAGGTTGGCCAGTCGCTCCAGCCAGTTGAGCGCTTTCTCGATCTCGTCCTTGTCGAAACCGGCCCGGCTCAGTTCGTCGGTGAGTTCATCCTGCTCGACCATCACATCTGCATCGCTGTGGATGTAGGTCTCGAAAAGGTACATCAATACATCAAACATGATTCGCCCTCCTCGCTCTGACGTATCCACCGGCTACCGCCATCACTGCACCAACCAGCTCCAGCTCTACCAACCTGCCCAGTACGACATCGACAGGAAGCCGGGCCCGTTCGGCAACGGTATCCACGCTCGTGGTCTCATAATCTACGTTATCCAACAAATCGGCATAAGGCAATTCGCTATTATGCTGCGCCTCGGAAGAACCGTTGGCGGGTCCGGGGGGCAAGACCAGCCTTGGAAACTCTTCCAGGATATCGGCGGCATTCAAGACCAGCTTGGCACCCTGTTGAAGCAGACGGTTGCACCCTGCTGCCTGTGCATTTTGCGGGGCGCCGGGAACGGCAAAGACCTCGCGGCCCTGCTCCAGCGCATAACGGGCCGTGATGAGCGAACCACTCTGTTCTGCCGCTTCCACCACCAGTGTCCCCAGCGACAGGCCACTGATGATACGGTTGCGGCGAGGGAAGTGTTCAGCCAGGGGGCCTTGCTGGGGCGCCAACTCGGAAACAAGCAGACCTTCCTGCTCGAGGATCTGCATCGCCAACCCCTGATGACGCTTGGGGTAGAGACAATCCAGACCGGACCCGAGCACCGCCAGGGTGATTCCGCCCGATGCCAGCGCCTGCTGATGGCAAACGCCATCGATGCCCAACGCGAGGCCGGAGGTGATCGCCAGACCACAGCCCACCAACTCGGCACACAAACGTGTCGCATTGTCTTTGCCGGCATAGGTGGGGTGGCGGGTACCCACCATCGCCAACTGTGGCAGGGAGAGGGATGAGACGTTCCCGCGGCAGTAGAGCAAGAGCGGGGCGCCGGGGATCTCTTTGAGCAGGGCAGGATATGCGGGGTCATCGGGACAGAGGAGGTGATTGCCGGGCTCGGCGGCCCAGCTCAATCCCTGCTCCACGACAGGAAGAGGCCATCTCATCTGCTGAATCTGGGCACTCTGCAGACCAAGAGCTCGGAGGGCGCCATCGTCTGAGTCAAACAGAGTTGTGATGTCACCACCCACATGAGCCAACAGGCGAGCGGCGGTGACCGGACCTATGCCTGTAACGGCATCCAGCGTCAGCCATAGCGACAACCGCTCCAGTGGCAAGGACACGTCAGAAATTACTGACCTGATAACCAGAGCCGACCAGATCCTGGCTCTGCAGGATAAGACCGTAACTCAATTTGTCGTAGACCTTGAACAGCATGACTCTGGCAACGGCCTCGGCAGGCAGCGATGACTTGCCGGCAGAATAGAACGCCTTGTCATAGACGGATGAATATTCCCGGTATGACACCTTGCCATTCTTGTCCACCATCTCGGCTCCCGGGCGCAGGATCTCGAGCACATCGCCCGGGGCCACCTGATCACGCTCCCCCTTGTTGATGAGTACCACATCAAATTTGCCCCCACCATGTACCTTGCTCGGCAGCTCGATCACATAGCCGGGGGAAATGGAGGGCGCCGCCTTTGGCATGAACACGGCAGAAATGCTCTCCTGCGACGGCAGCGGCATCACCTTGTCGCCCTGATACACCTCACGCCGGTTATGGGTCAGCGTTACTTTGGTGGTGTCGTGGGCAAGGTACTCCTCTGCCCGCACCGTGCCGACAAAAATCGCCTCCTGACCGAGCGACTCGCCAGTATGCTTGTCCTTGTATGCCACCCCCGGGCGATAGAGGCCATAACTCTGGCCCGGGTTCAAGGCTCCTTTCACATAGAGAATGTCACCCTCCAGCATCCCGACATGCTTGTCATTGTTGCCGAGCACATAGGGCAGGTCCTTGCTCTGCTGGCTGTTGGCTAGAATGTGGTCGGTCTGCAGGAAGGGCGCTATCTCGCTCAGAGGCAGGGTCGGTATGGGATTGGCCTTGTTTTCATAGCGGTTCTTGGGCGAGAGACGGATGACCTGCTTGCCCCCCTGACTGGCTTTGCCGAGCCGAGGCTCACCATTGACCCAGCTCAGGTGCAGCACGTCACCGGGATAGATCCAGTGGGGATTGGCGATCTGCGGATTGATGTTCCAGAGGCGTGGCCAGAGCCAGGGTTCGGCCAGATACTGGCCCGAGATATCCCAGAGGGTGTCCCCTTTTTGCACCACATAAGTCTCGGGGTAACCGGATTTGAGCGTCAACTGCTGTGCCATGGCGCCACCGGCCAGGGCTGTCGCCAGGCAGGCGACGACGATTTGCTTCAGATACATAACACTCCCTGTTACTTCTGCACGCAAAGTGTTGCTGTTTTTTGTCGGCGTAAATGACTAGAATTACGTCAATATTGACTGCGTTTATATGAAACTAAAGAAAAAATTATGGCCATTCTAGATGTATTGCGTTTCCCCGATGAGCGTCTGCGCACAGTCGCGGCCCCTGTCGAAGCCTTTACACCCGAGTTACAACACATTGTAGATGATATGTTCGAAACCATGTACGCGGAGGAAGGCATCGGCCTGGCCGCGACCCAGGTCGACATTCATCAGCGCATCATCGTCATCGATGTCTCCGAGAACCGCGAAGAACAGCTGGTGTTGATCAACCCGGAGATCCTGGAACAGTCCGGCAGCACCGGCATCGAAGAGGGCTGCCTCTCCGTGCCCGGCAACCGTGCTCTGGTTCCGCGCGCCGAGTGGGTCAAGGTCAGGGCGCAAGATCGCCACGGCAACACCTTCGAGCTGGAAGCGGACGATCTGCTCGCCATCTGCATACAACATGAGATGGATCATCTGGTCGGCAAGCTGTTTGTGGATTACTTGTCCCCACTCAAGCGCCAGCGCATTCGTCAGAAGCTGGAAAAGATGGCCCGTGAAGATCGCAAAGTCCTCTGAGGATCCGCTCCATTGAACAAGCTGAAACTGATTTTTGCCGGTACCCCCGACTTCGCCGCCCGTCATCTGGCGGCGTTGTTGTCTTCCGGCCACGAGGTCGTCGCCGTTTATACCCAGCCGGACAAGCCCGCCGGTCGCGGCCAGAAGCTCACTGCCAGCCCGGTCAAGGAGCTGGCGCTGGCCCACGATCTGCCGGTCTATCAACCTGCCTCCCTGCGCAATGAAGCGGCGCAAGCCGAACTGGCCGCTCTGGGTGCCGATCTGATGGTCGTCGTGGCTTATGGCCTCATCCTCCCCAAGGCGGTGCTCGATACGCCGCGTCTGGGCTGCATCAACGTCCACGGCTCTCTGCTGCCACGCTGGCGTGGTGCCGCCCCGATTCAACGCTCCATCTGGGCGGGGGATGCCGAAACCGGCGTCACCATCATGCAGATGGATGTGGGGCTGGATACCGGCGCCATGATCCGCAAGGTAACCTGCCCCATCGCCAGTGATGAGACCTCTGCCAGCCTCTATGACAAGCTGGCCGGTCTGGGCCCGCAGGCACTGGTCGATACCCTGGACGCCATGGCTGCCGGCGGCACCGCCGCCGAGCCCCAGGACGATGCGCTGGCCAACTACGCCGAGAAGCTCTCCAAGGAAGAGGCCCGCATCGACTGGTCGATGGACGCCGTTGCCATCGAACGCTGCATCCGCGCCTTCAACCCCTGGCCCATCAGCTGGTTCGAGGTCGCCGGACAGACCGTCAAGGTGTGGCAGGCCGAAGTCCTTCCCAAGGCGCACGGCCAGGCAGCCGGAACCCTGCTCAAGGCCGACAAGCAGGGGATCGAGGTTGCCACCGGTCAGGGGGTGCTGCGCCTGCTGACCCTGCAACCTCCCGGCAAGAAGGCCATGTCCGTTTCGGATCTGCTCAACTCTCGCCGCGACTGGTTTGAACCTGGCACGCAACTGATTTGATCTGGATTGAATTGACACAAGCGGGGCCCTGGCCCCGACTTGTGCATCTAAGGTAACGCTATGAAAACACGCGCACAGGCTGCTCTCGTCATTCAACAGGTGCTGGATCAGGGCCAATCTCTCTCCGCCGTTCTGCCTGCTGCCCAGGAGAAGGTCGCCCCTCGCGATCGCGCCCTCCTGCAAGAACTCTGCTACGGCACCCTGCGCTGGCTGCCCCGCCTCGATGCGGCGGTCAGCGAGATGATGGACAAGCCGCTCAAGAACAAGAGCCGCATCTTCCACTACCTCATCCTGGTCGGCCTCTACCAGCTCATCTATACCCGCATTCCGGCTCACGCCGCCGTGGCCGAGACCGTCAACGCCGTCAAGCTGCTCAAGGGTTCTTCCCTGCGCGGCCTCATTAACGGCGTACTGCGCAACTTCCAGCGCAGCGCCGAAGTGATTCTGCTGCGCATCGACCGCGTTCCCAGCGTCCGCCTCGGCCACCCCGAATGGCTCACCAAGCGCCTGCGTCAGGCCTATCCCGATGACTGGGAGTTCATCATGGAGGCCAACAACCAGCGCCCGCCCATGTGGATCCGCAACAACAGCCAGCGCCAGAGCCGCGAGGCCATGCTGGCCCGCATGAGCGAGGTGGGTATCCCGGCCATGGCCGGTGTGGAAGGGGAAAATTGCATCCTGCTGGAGCGCCCCTGCGACGTGACAAAGCTGCCCGGCTTCGAGCAGGGTGACTGCTCGGTGCAGGACGGTGCCGCCCAGCAGGCTGCCGCCCTGCTCGATCCCCAGCCAGGCGAGTGGGTGCTGGACGCCTGCGCCGCCCCCGGCGGCAAAACCGCCCATTTGCTGGAACGCCAGCCGGCCCTTGCCGGCGTGGTTGCCGTCGACGCCGACGACAACCGCCTCAAGCGGGTGCAGGAGAACCTGGATCGCATCGGCCTTCAGGCCCAAGTGATCCACGGTGATGCCAGCACGCCGGATCTGTGGTGGCCACAGGGGCAGTTCGACCGCATCCTGCTGGATGCCCCCTGCTCCGCCACCGGCGTCATCCGTCGTCACCCCGACATCAAGTGGTTGCGCCGGGATCAGGACATCCGCGAGCTGGCCGAGCTGCAACGCCGCATTCTCGATGCCCTCTGGGGCAAGCTGAAGCAGGGCGGCACCCTGCTCTACGCCACCTGCTCCGTGTTGCCGGAAGAGAACCGGGAGCAGATCCGCGCCTTCCTGGCCGATACCCCGGATGCCCGCTTGGTGCCGTTGCATGCAGAAGACACCCCGGCCTGTCCGGGTCGCCAGTTCCTGCCCGGCGAGGCGGAGATGGACGGCTTCTACTATGCCAAGCTCATCAAGCTGTAGGCCGAACCGGCGGATGGCAGGCCCGGTGACGGGCCGCCTCATTACGAAGCAACAACCTTGAGTAAGATGGCCTTATGAAAATCATCATTCTGGGCGCAGGTCAGGTGGGTGGCACCCTGGCCGAAAATCTCGCCGGCGAGAACAACGACATCACCATCGTCGACACCGACAGCGAGCGCCTGCGCGAACTGCAGGACAAATTCGACCTGCGGGTGGTGAACGGCCACGGCGCCCATCCCAGGGTGCTGCGCGAAGCCGGCGCCCAGGATGCCGACATGCTGGTCGCCGTCACCAACAGCGACGAGACCAACATGGTCGCCTGCCAGGTCGCCTACTCCCTGTTCAACACCCCAAATAAGGTGGCGCGCATTCGGTCCCCCGCCTATCTGGTGGAGCGGGATCGCCTGTTCCTGCCCGAATCCGTCCCCGTGGATCACCTGATCGCCCCCGAGCAGTTGGTGACCGACTACGTGCGTCGCCTGATCGAGTATCCGGGGGCGTTGCAGGTGGTGGATTTTGCCGACGGCAAGGTGGGCCTGGTGGCGGTCAAGGCCTATTACGGCGGCCCCCTGGTGGGCAATGCGCTCTCCACTCTGCGGGAACACATGCCCAACATCGAAACCCGGGTCGCCGCCATCTTCCGCCAGGGGCGCTCCATCCGCCCCCAGGGCACCACCATCATCGAAGCCGATGACGAGGTGTTCTTCGTGGCCGCGGCGGGCCATATCCGCGCCGTGATGTCGGAGCTGCAACGCCTCGAGAGCCCCTACCGGCGCATCATGATCGTCGGCGGCGGCAACATAGGCGCCGGTCTCGCCCGCCAGCTAGAGAAGCGCTACAGCGTCAAGCTCATCGAGCGCAACCAGAAGCGGGCGGAGCAGCTCTCCGAGCATCTGGAACACACCATCGTCTTCTGCGGCGATGCGGCGGATCAGGAGCTGCTGGCGGAGGAGCACATCGACCAGATCGACGTCTTCATCGCGGTGACCAACGAGGATGAGGCCAACATCATGTCGGCCCTGCTCGCCAAGAAGATGGGGGCCAAGAAGACCATGGTGCTGATCCAGCGCGGCGCCTACGTGGACCTGGTACAGGGCGGCTCCATCGACATCGCCATTTCCCCCCAGCAGGCCACCATCTCGGCCCTGCTGACCCATGTGCGTCGCGCCGACATCGCCAACGTCTACAGCCTGCGCCGCGGGGCGGCCGAAGCCATCGAGGCGATCGCCCACGGGGACGAGAACACCTCCAAGGTGGTGGGCAAGACAGTGGGCGAGCTCAAGCTGCCCCCGGGCACGACCATAGGCGCAGTGGTGCGCGGTGATGAGGTGCTGATCGCCCACGATCGTACCCAGATACAGCAGGATGACCACGTGGTGATGTTCCTGGTGGACAAGAAGTACATCCCGGAAGTGGAGCGTCTGTTCCAGCCCAGTCCCTTCTTCCTGTAAGCCGGCCATGTCTCTGGCAACGGTATCCGGACCCGGCCCCTTTTCTCAGGAAAGGTCCGGGTCTTTTTTCAATCAACGACCAGGTTTTCTTGCATGATCAAGCTGCATCCCATCGTCTTCACGCTCGGGCTGGTGCTCTCCAAGCTGGCGCTCTTCATGTGGCTGCCCACCCTGCTGGCCCTGCTGACCGGTTCGGAAGGTTTCGTCGAATTTCTCAAGTCGGTCTTGATCACCCATGGTGCCGCTCTGCTCTGCCTCCATTACGGTCGCAAGGCAGAGTTTCACCTCGGCGTGCGGGAGATGTTCCTGCTCACCACCTCGGTCTGGGTGGTCGCCTGCGTCTTCGGGGCCCTGCCCTTCGTCTTCATCACCCATATCGACTTTGCCGACGCCTACTTCGAGACCATGTCGGGGGTCACCACCACGGGATCCACCGTGCTGTCGGGGCTGGACGGCATGGCCCACAGCATCCTGCTGTGGCGATCCATCCTGCAGTGGCTGGGCGGGGTCGGCTTCATCGTGATGGCGGTGGCGGTGCTGCCCTACCTCAACGTCGGTGGCATGAAGCTGTTCCAGACCGAGAGCTCCGATTGGTCCGACAAGAGCGCCCCCCGCGCCAAAACGGTGGCCAACAACATAGTGCTGGTCTATCTGGTACTCTCCATGCTCTGCTTCCTCGCCTACTGGGTGAGTGGCATGAACCTGTTCGAAGCGGTCAACCACGCCATGACGACCCTCAGCACCGGCGGCTACTCCACCTCCGATCAATCCATGTCCCACTTCTCCCACGCGGCGCACTGGATAGGCACCCTCTTCATGTTCCTCGGTGGCCTGCCCTTCCTGCTCTATGTGCAGGCTCTCTCCCGCCGTGACAACAGCCTGTTCAAGGATGCCCAGGTGCAGGGCTTCTTCTGGCTGATCGTCTGGGTGACCCTGGTCGTCACCTTCTATCTCTGGGTGAGAGACATCTACGGCTTCATGGATGCCTTGCGCATCAGCAGCTTCAATATCGTCTCCGTGCTTACCACCACGGGTTTCGGACTCGGTGACTTCGGCACCTGGGGCCCGCTCACCACCATTATCTTCATCATCCTGCTGGCACTCGGCGCCTGCTCCGGCTCCACCTCGGGCGGGCTCAAGATCTTTCGGGTCCAGGTGGCCTTCGCCCTGTTCAAGAAACAGATGCGCCAGCTGATGCACCCCTCCGCCGTGTTTCCCCAGAAGTACAACGGCCGTCCGGTCAACGACGCCATCATCCGCTC
Source organism: Aeromonas sp. TW 6 (assembly GCF_013168745.1). Lineage (NCBI taxonomy): Bacteria > Pseudomonadati > Pseudomonadota > Gammaproteobacteria > Aeromonadales > Aeromonadaceae > Aeromonas > Aeromonas sp. TW 6. The sequence continues at coordinate 72,288 of NZ_JABERS010000009.1, forward strand.
CCTGATCTCCTTCGTGCTGGTCTACTTCGCCATCATCCTGCTGATCGCCGCCCTGCTCGCCGCCATCGGGCTGGACCCCCTGACCGCCATCTCGGGCTCCATCACCGCCGTGGCCAACGTGGGCCCGGGCATGGGGCCTGTCATCGGTCCCAGCACCAACTTCGCCAGTCTGCCGGATGCGGCCAAGTGGATACTGTCGTTCGGCATGCTGCTGGGACGCCTCGAGATCCTGACGGTGGCGGTGCTCTTCTTCCCCTCCTTCTGGAAGCAATAAGCAGCCGTCCAGGCTGTTGCATGAAACGAAAAGGGCAGCCAATGGCTGCCCTTTTCGTTGTCCCGGCGAATGACGACTCCCCTCAGTCCGCCGACTCCTCCCGCTCCAGCGCCCTGTCCACCAGCGCGTCCGGCAAGGGCTTGGTCACCTCGACCCCCAGCTCGCGAAAGCGCTCGGCCTGGGCGATCAGGTTGCCACGACCGTTGACCAGCCGGCCCATCGCCTTGTCGTAGCTCTCCTGCGCCTTGTGCAAGCTGCCCCCCATCTGCTGCATCTCCTCCACGAACAGCCGCAACTTCTCGTAGAGGCGACCGGCCCGCTCCGCTATCTGGCGCGAGTTCTGGTTCTGCCGCTCGTAGCGCCACAGGTTCTCTATGGTGCGCAGCGCCACCATCAGGTTAGTAGGGCTCACCAGCAGGATGTTGTGTTCCAGCCCGTAGCGCACCAGGGAAGGGTCCGCTTCCAGGGCAGCGAGGAAGGCAGGCTCCACCGCCACGAACATCAGCACATAGTCCAGGGTGCGCACCCCGGGCAACTGCTGGTAATCCTTGCGGCCCAGCTCGCGGATATGGTTGCGCACCGAGGCGACGTGCTCCTTGAGCGCCACCGCCTTCTCCAGATCGTCAGCGGCGTTGTACCAGCGCTCATAGGCGGTCAGCGACACCTTGGCGTCGATGATGATGTCCTTCTCCTGGGGCAGGTGGACGATGACGTCGGGCTGGTAGCGCTTGCCCTTGTCCACCTCGATGTTGACCTGGGTGTGGTACTCATGCCCCTCGCGCAGGCCGCACTCGGAGAGGATCCGCGCCAGCACCACCTCCCCCCAGTTGCCCTGCTGCTTGCTGTCGCCCTTGAGGGCCCGGGTCAGCGCCGCCGCCTCTTCGGTCATGCGGGCGTTGAGCTCGGCAAGGCGCTCCAGCTCGAACTTGAGGTTGTGGCGCTGGGCCGTCTCCTGGGCGTGGGTCTCTCCCACCTGGCGGCGAAAGCCCTCCAACTGCTCCTTGAGTGGAGTCAGCAGGAGATCCATGCTGTTCTGATTCAGTTCGCGGAAGTTTCCAGCATTTTGTTCAAAGATACGATTGGCGAGGTTCTCGAACTGTTGGCCGAGGCGCTGCTCAGCCTCTTGCTGCAACTGCAGCTTCTCGGCGCTGGCGATGCGTTCGCTGCGCAGGGTCGCCTCGGCCTCCTTGAGGCGGGCGGTGAGCTTGAGCAGCAGGGTCTGCTGCTGATCCAGCTTCTGCTGAGCCAGCATCTTCTCGTCCTGCAGCGCGTCCCAGCGATCCTGCAACCCCTGATAACGCTCCTCCAGCAGCAGCGCCTCTTCACGGCCGCTGCGTCGCCCCCACCACCAGCCGAACAGCAGCGCCAGCCCGCCAGCCAGCATGGCAGGCCACCAGGTCAGCAGCGGGGTCATCTGCGCCCCCGCTGGCGCAGGAAGAGTTCGAGATAGCGGTTGAGCAGCAACCAAATCAGCACATAGAGCAGGTAGGCCGCCAGCACCACCCACTTGTGGCTGTTGACCCCGGTATCCAGTTCACTGAACTCGATACCCTTGAGATGGCAGTAGGCCCACATCAGCAGGGGGAAGACATAGAGCAGAGAAGCACGCCACAGAAATAGCCACATGAGTTCATTCAATCCCGCAAAAAGACCCGCCTAGCTTACACAAGGGCAACCCGGCTTGCGATCCTGCCCGCCGCTATTCTCTGGCTTGCCGGCCTAAAACTGGATAAAATTAACCCCTAATAGGTATAGAGGTGGGCATGACGCATTTTTTCTGTCGCTGGCTGGCACACGCATGGGGGAGCCCCCGCAGACCCGAGGTGGTCTGCCATGAGGCACGCCCGCCCTGGGCCATCGACGAGTCCCAGTTCCTCACCCTCTGCACCCGTTGTGGCGACTGCTTCAAGGCGTGTCCCAACGGCCTCATCAAGCCCGCCGATCGCCCCGAATATGACGGCAGTCCCATCGCCGGTACCCCAGTGCTGGATCTCGCCTGTGGCCAGTGCAGCTATTGCGGCAGCTGCGCCAGAGCCTGCCCCACGGGCGCACTGGATCTCTGCCTCGGCCGCCAGGTGCAGACCCGGGTCAGGATAGAGGCGAGCTGCCAGGCCCGTCAGGGCTACTACTGCCTGCTGTGTGAAGATGCCTGCCCCCAGCAGGCGATCAAGGTCGGCAGCGAGGGAGTGACCGTCAACATGGCCGCCTGCGATGGCTGCGGCGCTTGCGGCCTCGCCTGCCTGCACGGAGCCATCACCCTTGTGCCCCAGCTCTGACCGCTGGCAATGACAGAGGGGCCCGCAGGCCCCTCTGTCATTCACCGTGGCATCATGCCATGGTCAGGATATTATCCTGCTCTATGCCGAGAAGGTGGCACAGACGAGTGGGATCCCGCACCGCATCCGCCAAAGTGTACTCCCCCAGCACCTCCAGGAAGGCGTGCATGGCGCGGCGCAGAATGCCCTGGATGCGGCAGCCCCCGGAGAGACGGCAGTTTTCGCGCTTGCAGTCCACCGGGCAGAGCACGTGCTCCATGTCCATCACCACATCGCGCAGGTTGATGGAGACGGCGGCACGGCCGAGGCGGATGCCCCCATGCTTGCCACGCACCGTCTCGATGTAACCCTTGATGCCGAGCTGATGCACTATCTTGACCACGTGATTGCGGGAGATGGCGAAGGTGTCGGCCACTTCCGTGATGGTCGACAGGCGATCACCGGGCTGGATGGCCAGGAAGGTCAGGGTACGCAGGGCGTAGTCGGTAAATCGTGTCAGTTGCATGGTCGCACTTGCCTCTTACTACAAGCCAGAAATCAGGACGACAGCCGGTGGCCAAAGAGGGGGTCTGCACATGCGTGCGCACGGGATGGGCTTCTTCGACCGAGTCGTGAAGTCACAAGGGTAAGAGCAGCCCGGGCGGGTGTCGACGAAGATGTACATAAATCGACACTTTCTTTGATTGATCGCAAACTTGCCGCCTCAGCGAGGGGTTTTGGCGGTTTCCGTCGACAAACCCCCACCTCCTCTGCCATCGCCGGAACCGTTGTCCGGCGAGTTCAGTGGGGCTGCTTCAGCCAGTTGCGCAGCGCCTGGGAGGGGATGGAGCTCTCTGAGGCCACCGCGAAGGCGCCCCAGTCCACGGCGCACTGCAGCGCATCGGCCATGGCCATGCCCCGCGCAAGACCGTGGATGAGACCGCCCGCGAAGGCATCCCCTGCCCCCGTGGTATCCACCACGGAGACCGGTCGCGCCGCCACCCTGACCTGCTCCTCCCCGTGAATGGCCACGGCGCCCGCCTTGCCCTCGGTCAGCACCAGCCATTCAAGCTGCTCCCCCGCGAGCTGGCGGGCATGCTGCCAGGGGTCGCTCACCTCGCCGAGATCGGAGCGGGAGGCCACCAGCACGTGGCAGGGGCGGCGGGCCTGCCCCCCCTTGGGATACTGGGCCACCACGAAACTCTTGGCGAGCATCTGGCGCATGTAGCCCACGATGGCGGTGCCCGGATAGTTCACATAGAGGCAGTCCACCCCTTCGGCCGGCAGATCCCCCGGCAGATCCGGACGACGTGGGCGCCTGAGGATGGTGCGCTCACCGGTGGCGTCCACCAGCACCAGCAGCTCGCCGGTCTCGCCGCCAAAGCGTTCCACATGGCTGCAATCCAGGCCGTATGAGGCCGCCTGCTCCAGCAGCCAGTCACCGGTGTCGTCCAGCCCGACCCGGGAGGCGATGATCACCTCGTGCCCCGCCCACACCAATCCGATGCCGGTATTGGCGGCGCCGCCGCCGAGCCTGCGCCCCTGATCCACGTATTGCAGCCTCGCCCCCGCCACCAGGGGTTCGGCCAGGGAGAGCACATGATCACAGTTGAGATTGGCGAGCAGCAGGATGCGGGACATGGAAACCTCGGCGGGAGGAGGCCGGCACCCCGGGGTGCCGGCACAGAAACGGAAGCGGGATCAGTAGACGGGCAGCTCCACCCCTGACAGCAGCTCGTCGATGCGCGCCTGGGTCGGCTGCTGCATCACGTTCTGGATCATCTCCTTGGTGAGATGGGGGGAGAAGGAGCTGATGAAGTCATACATGTAGTTCTGCAAGAGGATGCTCTTGCTGAAGCAGATCTGGGCCGGGCAAGGCTCGAACAGGTGCTCCAGATTGATGGCCACGAGGCCGGGGGCATCGCTATCGTTGGCTACCAGGGAGGAGATGATGCCGATGCCAAAGCCCAGCTCCACGTAGCGCTTGATGACGCCGGCATCCATCACCGTCATGTAGTAGTTGGGAGTGAGGCCAGCCGCCTGGAACACCTTGTCCTGCACCTGACGCCCGGTGGCGCCGCTCTCGTAGCTCAGGATGGGATACTGGCAGAGCTGCTCCAGGGTCGGCTTCTTCACCTTGGCCAGGGGGTGCTCCTGGGGCACCACCAGGGAGAGGGTCCAGAGGTAGGCGGGCAGCGCGATCAGCTCATTGTCGAAGCCTATCTCGTGGGCCACGATGGAAAAATCCGAGTATCCCTTGCTGATCTGCTCCTTGGTGGCGGACATCACAGGATGCAGGTGGAACGAGATCTTGGGGTACTTTTTGGTGAAGTAGGTGACGCTTTTCGGCAGCAGGTAGCGGGCGATGGTGTGGGTGGTATGGATGTTGAGGGTGCCCACGGTCGGATCCAGGTACTCCCGGGAGATGGCCTTGATCTTGCTCTCGATATTGAGCATGGCCTCGGCACACTTGATGATCTCCTCCCCCACCGGGGTGATCCGGTGCAGGTGCTTGCCGCGGCGCTCGAAGATGCGCACCCCCAGCTCGCTCTCCAGCAAGCCGATCTGCTTGCTCACCCCAGGCTGGCTGGTATAGAGCGCATCGGAGGCAACGGAGACGTTGAGATTGTGGTCCCGCACCGCGATCAGATACTTCAACTGCTGTAGTTTCAAGGTTGCCCCCTCACAGACTGACGCGGCGCTCGTCGATGGACCAGGCCGCCAAAAATGGCGGCCAGTGTATCATCCGGACTGGGCATATCGCCGCTTGATCCTTCATTTTGCTACAAAATCTAGCATCAGCGCGGTGGATATGACAAACGGGGTTCAGCGCGCGTCGGCCCCGATCGGCAGGATGCCGAGGAACTGCAGCAGCCACTGCATCATGGTGGCGGAATCCACCTCCCCTTCCAGGGAAGAGAGGCTGCTCTGGTAGTGCGCATCGGGCAATCTATCCCGTCGCCGCTCGATCAGGGCCCGGTTGTACTCCACCGAAAACTCAGGATGGCCCTGGATGGCGACGATGTGATCCCCCTGCAGGAACATGAAGTTGGGGCAGAAGTCGTTGCCCGCGAGCAGGGTCGCCCCCGGCGGAAGCTGCTCCACCTGATCCTGGTGGCTTGCCAGGATGCGGATGGTGTCCAGCCCCGGCGCCATCCAGGGCTTTGTCGTCTGCATGGCATGGACCGACACCCCAAGCCCCCACCCCTTGGTGGACTTCATTACCTCCCCTCCCAGCGCCTGGGCGATCACCTGATGGCCGAAGCAGACCCCGGCCAGCTTGACGTTGGCATCGTGGGCCCGGCGGATCCAGTCGCGCAGCGCCAGGATCCAGGGGATGTCGCTGTAGGCATCGTGGCGCGAGCCGGTGATGAGCCAGGCATCGCATTCGGTCAGATCCGGGGGCAGATCGCCGTCGAGGGCGGACCAGACCCGAAATTCCAGCTCGGGGGCCAACGCCCGGAAACCCTTGATAAACATCTCGGAGTAAACGGGACCAAAATCCCCCACCAAATCGGGGTCCAGCCGGTCACAATCGAGAATACCCAGTCGCATCTGTTACTCCTTGACAGAAGCGCCCCCGCAGACCGGCGGCCTGCGGGGGCAAGAGATTAAAGCCATGGCAGCGAGCCGGTGGCTCACTTCATGGTCGGCATGGAGAACTCGGCGCCGGCGCGCAGGCTCTGGGGCCAGCGGGCGGTCACCGTCTTCATCCGGGTGTAGAAGCGCACCCCATCCGGCCCGTGCATGTTGAGCGGCCCGAAGATGGACCGTTTCCAGCCACCAAAGCTGTGAAACGCCATGGGCACCGGAATGGGAACGTTCACCCCTACCATACCGACCTGAACCCGCGTGGTGAAGTCCCTTGCGGTATCTCCGTCACCGGTGAAGATGGCGGTGCCGTTGCCGTACTCGTGTTCGTTGATGAGGCGCAGGGCCGTCTCGTAGTCCGGGGCCCGCACGATGGCGAGCACGGGGCCGAAGATCTCCTCCCGGTAGATGCGCATCTCGGGGCCGACCCGATCGAACAGGCTGCCCCCGATGAAGTAGCCCTCGCCATGGCTCAGGCCCCGGCCATCCACCACCAGCTCGGCCCCCTCGGCCACCCCCTGATCCACGTAGCCGCGCACCTTGGCCAGGTGTTCCCGGCTGATGAGGGGCCCCATCTCGTTCTCCGGACTCTGACCAAGGCCGGGGCCGACCCGCAGGGCCGCCACCAGGGGCGAGAGCTTCGCCACCAGGGCATCGGCGGTCTCGTCACCCACCACCACGGCCACCGAGATCGCCATGCAACGCTCGCCCGCCGCGCCATAGGCGGCCCCCATCAGGGCGGAAACCGCCTGATCCAGATTGGCATCCGGCATGACCACCATGTGGTTCTTGGCGCCGCCCAGGGCCTGCACCCGCTTGCCGTGGGCCGAAGCGGTGGCATAGATGTACTGGGCGATGGGGGTGGAGCCGACAAACGACACGGCACCGACCCTCGGGTCGGTCAGCAGCACGTCCACCACCTCCTTGTCGCCGTTGACCACATTGAGCACCCCGTCCGGCAGGCCCGCCTGCTTGAGCAGTTCGGCCATGCGCAGAGAGAGGGACGGATCCTTCTCCGAGGGCTTGAGGATGAAGGTGTTGCCGCAGGCCAAGGCCACCGGGAACATCCAGAGCGGCACCATGGCAGGGAAGTTGAACGGGGTGATGCCGGCGCAGACTCCCACCGGCTGCATCATGGAGTGACTGTCCACCCCGCGGCCCACGTTGAGAGAGTGCTCCCCCTTGAGCAGGTGGGGAATGCCGCAGGCAAACTCCACCACCTCCAGCCCCCGGGTCAGCTCCCCCTGGGCGTCGGAGAAGACCTTGCCGTGCTCGCGGCTGATGAGCTGGGCCAGCTCGTCCCTGTGCTGCTCCATCAGCTCCTTGAAGCGAAACAGCACCCGGGCCCGCACCAGCGGCGGGGTCTGGGACCACTCCCCAAAGGCGCGCTCGGCGCAGGCAATCGCCTCGGCACACTCATCGGCCGTGCTGAGAACGACGGAGCCCTGCTGCTGGCCGGTGGCCGGATTGAAGATGGCACCGAAACGCTCGCTGCGACTCTCGGTCGTCTCGCCGTCGATGAAGTTGTCGATCCTGTAACTCATAAATCCTCCGTGATGGGTCATCCGTCCTCCCCTCGCCGCGCCGGGGCAGCACAGGGGGATGACGCCCGGGACGAGCGCCATCCTGTGTGATGTGGGGGTCAGTCCTGGGCCTGCAGGGCGTCCTGCAGCAGGGTGAAGAGATCGTCGATCTGGCTGCGCTCGATGATGAGGGGAGGCGACAGGGCGATGATGTCGCCGGTCACCCGGATAAGCGCCCCCTTCTCGAAACAGCGCACGAACACCTCGTAGGCCCGCTTGCCCGGTGCATCCGGCATGGATTCGAGTTCGATGCCCGCCACCAGGCCGTAGTTGCGCACGTCCTTCACGTGCTTGCAGCCCTTGAGGGAATGGGCAGCCTCCTCCCAGTAGCCCGCCAGCTCGGCTGCCCGGGTCAGCAGATTTTCGCTCCGGTAGATCTCGAGGGTGGCCAGACCCGCCGCCGCCGCCACCGGGTGGCCCGAGTAGGTGTAGCCGTGGAACAGCTCGATGGCCCCCTTGCCCGCCGCCATCATGTCGTCATAGATATGGTTTTGCACCAGCACGGCCCCCATGGGGATGGCGCCGTTGGTGAGCCCCTTGGCGCAGGTGATCATGTCGGGGATGACGTCGAACTCCTGGGCGGCGAAGGGGGAGCCGAGGCGGCCGAAACCGGTGATCACCTCGTCAAAAATCAGCAGGATGCCGTGTTTGGTACAGATCTCCCTCAGCCGCTTGAGATAGCCCTTGGGGGGCATGATGACCCCGGTGCTGCCGGCGATGGGCTCGACGATGACCGCCGCGATGTTGCTGGCGTCGTGCAGAAAAACAATCTTCTCCAGTTCATCGGCCAGGATGAGGTCTTCTGCTGGCAATCCCTTGGTGAACGCATTTTTCCCTATGTTGAGGGTGTGGGGCAGATGATCCACCCCGGTCAGCAGGGAGCCGAACCACTTGCGGTTGCCGGGAATGCCCCCCACCGAGATGCCGCCAAAACCCACCCCGTGGTAGCCGCGCTCGCGGCCGATGAGCCGGGTACGGGTCCCCTGGCCGCGAGCCCGCTGCCAGGCCAGCGCAATCTTGAGCGCGGTGTCCACGGACTCCGATCCGGAGTTGGTATAGAAGACGTGACCGAATCCCTTGGGGGCGATCTCCACCAGCCGGTTGGCCAGCTCGAACGGCAGGGGGTGGCCCATCTGGAAGGTGGGGGCAAAATCGAGGTGGGAGATCTGCTGGGAGACCGCCTCGGCGATCTCGCGCCGACCATGGCCTGCGTTGCAACACCAGAGTCCGGCAGTGCCATCCAGTATCTTGCGGCCATCCTCTGAGTGATAATACATCCCCTCTGCCGACTTCAGGATGCGCGGCGCCGCCTTGAACTGCTGGTTGGCGGTGAACGGCATCCAGAATGCGGACATGTCGGGGGTATTGATGTCGCTGACAGGTTTCATGGTCACCTCATCCTTAAGGCGTTTAGTAACACCCGGCTAATGCCTATTAAATTAAACACCTGAATCCATAAAAAAGGGCTTTTATCGCCCGGCTTGGTGTCACCCCTCAGGGGTGGTATAAGATATTTAACACAATTTTAATAATAGTAAACAGTCAAGGAGTGTCTATCGATGGATATCGGTCACCGCCTCAAGGCGGTTCGCACCAAGGCGGCCCTCTCCCAGCGCGAGCTGGCAAAACGCTCCGGTGTGACCAACGGCTTTATCTCCCAGATCGAGAAAAATCAGGTGAGCCCCTCGGTGGCCTCCCTGCGCAAGGTGCTGGAAGGCATCCCCATGTCATTGGCCAGCTTCTTCACCGACGAGACGGAGATGGATTCCGAGGTGATCTTCCGTGCGGACGACATGCCGGATCTCGGCACCCACCCCATCAGCTACCGTCTGGTGGGTCACAGCCGCGCCAACCGTGCCATCGGCATGATGCAGGAGATACTGCCCCCGGGCGCCGACACCGGTGACGACATGCTGAGTCACGAAGGGGAAGAGTGCGGCATCGTCATCCGGGGTCAGGTGGAAGTCACCGTGGGCGAGCAGGTTCACCTGCTGGCACCGGGGGATGGCTACTACTTCGACAGCCGCACTCCCCACCGTTTTCGCAACGTGGGGGATCAGGAGTGCGTGCTGATCTCGGCCAACACGCCCGCCAGCTTCTGACGGGCCTTCTCCCGGAACAGCCCGCCGGGATCCCCCCCTGCCCGACCCGGGGATCAGGCCCGCGACACGGGCTCCAGCCCCGCCGCGCGGCCCCCGACACCACAGGCCAGGGCGCCCGGTTTGCCCCGCCGTTGGCCCGGGTTGTTCGGAGTCAGTGTTTAATGAATTGTTACAAGATGGATTTACAAGCGGCAGGATGTTTAGCATATTGATACGCGGAGACTGACTTTCTGCCGGTTCAAGGAGTGAACATGAGTGACCTGACCCTGGCCCAGTGGCAACACAAGGCCGCCCATCTGACCCTGCCCTCGCAAGCCTTTATCGACGGCACCTACCGGGATGCCGTCAACGGCGCCACCTTCGATTGCATCAATCCGGCCAACGGCCAACTGCTGACCAAGGTCGCCTCCTGCGACGCCGCCGATGCCGAGCTGGCGGTCAAGGCGGCCCGTGCCGCCTTCGACGACAAGCGCTGGTGCGGCCTCTCTCCCAAGCAGCGCAAGCTCATCATGCAGCGCTTCGCCGAGCTGATGCGCCTGAACCTGGTGGAGCTGGCACTGCTGGAGTCGCTGGATATGGGCAAGCCCATCGGCGACGCCATGGGGTATGACGCCCCCGCCGCCGCGAACTGCATCGCCTGGAACGCCGAGGCGATAGACAAGATCTACGATCAGGTCGCCCCGGTGGAAGAGTCCGCCCTGGCCCTGGTGACCCGCGAGCCCCTCGGTGTCGTGGCTGCCATCGTGCCCTGGAACTTCCCCCTGGTGATGGCCTGCTGGAAGCTGGGCCCGGCGCTCGCCACCGGCAACTCGGTGATCCTCAAACCCTCCGAGAAATCCCCCCTCACCGCCCTGCGCATCGCGGGTCTGGCGAAGGAAGCGGGCATCCCCGACGGCGTCTTCAACGTGCTGCCAGGCTTCGGCCATACCGTGGGCGAGGCGCTGGCCATGCACATGGACGTCGACTGCATCACCTTCACCGGCTCCACCAAGATCGGCAAGCATCTGGTGCAGTGCTCCGGCAAGTCCAACCTCAAGCGCGCCTTTATGGAGTGCGGCGGCAAGAGCCCCAACATCGTGCTGGCGGATGCACCGGATCTGGACGCCGCCGCCAGAAGCGCCGTCGGCGCCATCTTCTACAACCAGGGGGAAGTGTGCACCGCCGCCTCCCGCCTGCTGGTACAAAACAGCATCAAGCCCCAGTTCATGGAGCGGCTGCTGGCCCACGCCCACGAGTGGATCTCGGCCAACCCGCTCGACCCCACCACCCGCATCGGCGCCATGGTGGACCACATCCAGATGGAGCAGGTGCTCAACTACATCGCCATCGGCCAGCAGGAGGGCGCCAAGCTGCTGCTGGGGGGCAAGCGCACCCAGCCCGAGGAGGGCGGCTACTACATCGAACCCACCATCTTCGACGACGTGACCCCGACGATGCGCATCTTCCGCGAGGAGATCTTCGGCCCCGTGCTGGCGGTGACCGGCTTCGACACCCTGGAAGAGGCCATCGCCCTTGGCAACGACACCGACTACGGCCTGGCGGCCGCCATCTGGACGGCGGATCTCAACCAGGCGGTGAAAGGGTCGCGCGCCCTGCGCGCCGGCACCGTCTTCGTCAACAACTGGGATGGCGGCGACATGACCATGCCGTTTGGCGGCTTCAAGCAGTCCGGCAACGGGCGCGACAAGTCCCTGCACGCCCTGGAGAAGTACACCGAGCTGAAAAGCACCTGGATCCAGCTCGAATAACGTCATAAATGACGCTTATCAACAAAACAGGGGGAGAAATCCCCCTTTCTCATTTTTACTCTTTTATCCCCTCGCTCAATCGATATAATCGTCAAATAGCAAGCCATTAAATTTAAAGATAAAAATGCTGTTTTTTCTGGGAAGTGTACTGTTTCTGGTGGTGGGACTGCCGCTGTTGTTCTTCGTGCTGGGTCAGGGGGAAGCCTATGTCACCTGGGGCCCCTGGATCTCCGCCATCGCCCTCATGCTATGGCTGCTGATGGACGTGGAGAAGATCCGCCGCGGGGGCGGTCGCTGAAGTTGCTCCTGCTGTTAAAATCCCGTCAGACCCATTTATTGTCTTCTTTCCCTGCAAAAGGATCGCTACACTGACTTTTTGCGATGTTTCCCGACATCCGCACTCCAGTGAAGGTTATCCGCATGCAACAACAGATCCAGCGCCAGGGCGTCCTCTATGCCCTCGGCGCCTACACCCTTTGGGGCCTGGCACCCATCTACTTCAAGTCCCTCTCCGCCGTGCCGGCCGCCGAGATCCTGACCCACCGCATGATCTGGTCCTGCGCCCTGCTGATGGTGCTGGTGCTGCTCGGACGCCAGTGGCACAAGGTGCAGGCGGTGCTGCGCCAGCCCAAGGTGCTGCTCACCCTGGCCTTCACCTCCGTCACCGTCGGCGGCAACTGGCTGCTGTTCATCTGGGCCATCAACAATGGCCACATGCTGGATGCGAGCCTGGGCTACTACATCAACCCCCTGTTCAACGTGCTGCTCGGCATGGTGTTTCTGAGCGAGAAGCTACGCCGCCTGCAGTGGTGGGCGGTAGGGCTCGCCTTTGTCGGTGTTGCCGTCCAGCTCATCGCCTTCGGCTCCCTGCCCTGGATAGCCCTGGTGCTGGCCTCGAGCTTCGCCATCTACGGCCTCATTCGCAAGAAACTGGCCCTGGACGCCCTCACCGGCCTGCTCATCGAGACCCTGATCATGCTGCCGCCAGCCGCCTTCTATCTGTGGGGCATCGCCGACAGCCCCACCAGCCACCTCACCCAGAATGACTGGCACCTGAACCTGCTGCTCATCGCCGCGGGCGCCGTCACCACGGCCCCCCTGCTCTGCTTCACCGCAGCGGCCACCCGGCTCAAGCTCTCCACCCTGGGCTTCTTCCAGTACATAGGCCCCAGCCTGATGTTCATCCTGGCGGTGACCCTGTATGGCGAGGCGCTGGCGCTGGACAAGATGATCACCTTCGGCTGCATCTGGAGCGCCCTGGTGCTGTTCAGCCTGGATGGCCTGCGCAGCGGCAAGCGGCGCCAGGAGGCCGTCTGAGGCGCCGGCGCAATAATCTACAAGCCAAGGGGCCGCTTTCGGGGTATCAATAGGGGATGAACGCACCCCAATCCCGCATCCACTACTGGCAATCTCGGCTGCTGCCGGGGGTTGAACTCTCCCACTCCCACCACAGGGAGTTCAGCTATGGCCGCCACGTGCATCTGGACTACCATATCGGTCTGGTGCAGCGGGGCGGCCAGAAGTTCATCCACAAGGGGAACAGCCACAACCTGGTGCGCGGCGAACTCTCCACCGTCAACCCGGACGAGATGCACGACGGCCTCAGCCTGCTGCCGGAAGGGTACGAGGTGCGGGTCTTCTCCATCGCCCCCGAGCAGCTGGCCCGCTGGCTGCCGGAACACCCCGAGCCCTTTTTCCACCAGGGATTGCAGAGCCGCCCCGACCTCTATCAGGGCTTTGCCCGCCTGCACATGCACCTGGACGGCCCTGCCCCCGACGGCCTGCTGGCGGAGAGCCAGTTGCTGGCCCTGCTGGGTGAACTGTTCCGGCTCGCCCCCGAGCGCCACGCCCTGGCGGATCCCCAGCTCAGGTTCCTGCGCGACCATCTGCTGGCCCGGCTGGACGAGCGCCACACCCTGGAGGACCTGGCCGCCCTGTTCGGGCTGGATCGCTTCGCCTTCCTGCGTCAGTTCAAGAAGAAGACCGGCATGACCCCCTATGCCTGGCTCAAGCGGCTGCGCCTCGAACAGGGCAAGCGCCTGCTCGGCAGCGGTCTGCCGGTGAGCGAAGTGGCACTGGCGGTGGGCTTCTTCGATCAGAGCCACTTCCACCACGGTTTTCGTCAGGCCTTCGGGCTCACCCCGGCGGAGTATCGCCAGCAGATGCTGCCCGCCTGAATCACCGCTGCTGCAATCTTTTACAATCTCCCGTCCCCCGTCCTGCCCCATGCTGTCACCTCCATACCGCTGTCGGAGGTCTTTTATGTTCACCAGCCTGTTTCTGACCCTGGGTCTCGTCCACCTCGTCGCTCTGGCGAGCCCGGGCCCGGATTTCGCACTCATCCTGCGCACCAGCCTGCACAGGCCCACTGCCCTCGGAGCGGCCCTTGGCATCGCCCTCGCCATCCTGCTCCACGCCACCCTGAGCCTGACCGGCATCAGCCTGCTGATCGCAAGCCAGCCCTGGCTCTTTCTCGCCGTGAAACTGGTGGGTGCCCTCTATCTGGGCTGGCTGGGCTGGGGGGCGCTGAAAGCGGCCTGGCAGGGAAGCGGGGATCTGGCGCTGCGCGCCGGAGGCGAGCGGCCGGGCTGGCGCAAGGGGGTGAAGAGCGGGCTGGCCACCAATCTGCTCAACCCCAAGGCGATGCTGTTCTTCATGGGACTGCTGGCCGCCATGGTGACGCCCCAGGTGGATGGCCTGACCCGGGGATTGCTGATCCTGGAGCTGTTCCTGCTCTCCCTCGTCTGGTTCAGCGCCCTGGCCTGGAGCCTCTCCACTCCCCGCGCCCAGCACCTGCTCGGCCGCATCCAGCGCCCGCTCAACCTGATGACAGGCCTGCTGTTTGGCGCGGTCAGCCTCTCCATCCTGGTGGATCTGCAGGGGCACTGGCCAGCGGCCTGACCGGCACGCCCTTGTTGGCGGCAAGCAGGGACAGGCCTTGACGGACGGCGCGACTACTCCCCGCGCCGCATCCCCTTGCGCAGGTAGACGTAACCCTCCCCCGGGCTGCCCCAGCGCTGATGGGCACCGTTGTCATAGGCCCTGTCCAGCAGCCGGACACTGTCCGGGCCGATCCAGAGGTACTGCACCAGGGTGGTGGCACCGCCAAAATCGGTGGCGCAATGCCCGACCCGGGTCTGTCCCTTGTACTCCCCGCCCGGCTGGCGGGTCAGCCAGATCTCGCACCCTTCGCGCAGGGAGAGTTGCTGCGGGGTGAGGGAGTCAAGCAGCTCGGGCCGACGCCAGGCGCCGGCAAAATCCGTGGCCCTCGGCATGGTCAGTTCGGCCATCAGGATGCGGCCATCGGGCAGGGAGGAGAAGCGGTAGATGCGCTGGCGAAACGGTCGCTGCGCCCGCTCGGTCAGAAACTGCTCCGCATAGACCCAGCGAAAGGGGCCTTCCCCGGGCCAGATCTCCACCAGCCGCAGCTCGGCGCTGGTGAAGCGGGCATCGAAGGTGGCCTGCTCCTGGCTGGAAAACTCCCCCGAGAACCAGGAGAGCAGGGGCTCCAGCCTCCCCTGCGTGGCATGGGGGCCGGGGGCCGTCACGAAGGGGACGGGCGCCGCCCAGATCAGGCTGGCGTAAAACAGCCCCAGCAGGGCCGCCATCAGCTGTGTCATCGAATCCTTCCGAGTCGCTTGCATGGCGGCGATTATATGAGCGAACGGTGACAATAACCTCTATCTTGATCAACTCCTTGAAGAGAAAACGAAAAATCCCCTCTGCAGGCGAAAGGAGGCGACGCACCCCGGCCTGCGTTCCGTCAGATCAGCATCCGAAGCGCACAGTAAACCAACAAGGCCGCCAGCGTCAGGTTCAGAATGCGGCCGTGGCGCTGGAACAGGGGCTGCAGCAGATGACCCGCCAGGGCCCAGCAGAGGTTCCCCAGCGTGCCGATCAGCGCCAGCAGCAGGCTGACGCCCAGCACCCAGACGAATTCTGTGGTGTGGGGCAACACGAAGGTGGAGAGCGCCGTGATGCCGTAGAGGATGATCTTCACGTTCACGAACTGCAGCCAGAAGCTGGTCCAGAAGCCGGGCAAGGCTCCATCTGTGCTCGACAGGTTGGAGCCGCTGGCCGCAATGCGCCAGGCCAGCCAGAGCACATAAGCCGCCCCGGCCCAGCTGAGCCAGCCAACCAGCGCGGGGGAGAGGCTGATGAGGGTGAAGGTGAACAGGGCACACAGCAGCATGATCAGCAGGAAGCCCGCACTCATGCCCGCCAGCACCCGGCTACTGCGGCGCAGACCATGCTGATTGGCGGCGCTCAGAGCCAGTATGTTGTTCGGTCCCGGCGTCATGGCCGTGATCAGGGTGTAAGTCAAAAATGCGCTGACAAGGGTCGTGGTCATGGTGTTTCTCCAAATGGGAGTGATACCTTAACGCGGCCACTGGCATCAAAAAATCGAATGTTTTAGCATTCTAAATTCAACCATTTCGATGAATTGGAGTCCCCATGGATTTGCGACGTCTCATTACCCTCAAGACGGTGATCGAGGAGGGCTCCTTCGTGAAGGCATCCCGCAAGCTCTGCTGCACCCAGTCGACGGTAACCTTCCATATCCAGCAGTTGGAGCAGGAACTTTCGCTACAACTGTTCGAAAAAATAGGGCGTCGCATGTGCCTGACCAAGGCCGGACAGAACATCATGCCGCATGTGCACGAGATGATCCGAGTGATGTCGGGTCTGCGCCAGGCGGCGCAGCAGGACGCCGAGCCGAGCGGCGAGCTCAGGGTCGCCATCGGCGAAACTCTGCTGGCCTACAAGATGCCGGCGGTGCTCGAGCGCTTCAAGCGGCTGGCTCCCGGGGTCCGACTGTCGCTCCGGTCCCTGAACTGCTACGTCATTCGCGATGCGCTGCTGGCGGACGAGGCCGATCTCGGTATCTTCTATCGGGTCGGCAACGATGCCGCCCTGCTGATGGAGAGCTTTGGCGAGCAACCCCTGGTGCTGGTAGCTTCCCCCGCCCTCAGCGGTGGTATCGACTTCACCCGCCCGGATCAGCACCTGCCGGTCAGCTTCATCATCAACGAACCCCAGTGCATCTTCCGTCAGATTTTCGAGAGCACATTACGCCAGCGAGCCATCACTCTGGACGGCACCATAGAGCTGTGGAGCATAGAGAGCATCAAGCGCTGCGTGGCCAGCAACCTCGGCGTCTCCTTCCTGCCCCGCTTCGCCGTCGAGCGGGAGCTGAGTTCGGGGGAGCTGCAGGAGCTGCCCTTCTCCCCCACGCCCCTCGTCATCACGGCCCTGTGCGCCCACCACGCCGGCAAGTTTGTCAGCCCCGCCATGCGGGTGTTTATGGAGTGCGTGCAGACGTGCCTGACAGAGGAGGAGCCGCCAGCGGCAAATGCGGCCGCTCATGGCGACCAGGACGCGCGCCGCCGGATGACAACCTAACCCTTCAATGGGAGCGCCACGACTCCTGACCCTCGGTTGTCCTTCCCCCGAGCGACTATCCTTGCTCGGATACAACCGAGAAGGAACCCAAGATGAGCACAGGAACAGTCACCCTGCACCGCGTACTCAAGGCCCCGCCGATGCGGGTATACAGAGCCTTTATCGAGCCGGACGCCCTGGCCAAATGGCTGCCGCCCCATGGCTTCACCTGCAAGGTGGCGGCGCTGGATGCCAGGGTCGGCGGCCAGTTCAGGATGTCGTTCACCCACTTCGCCAGCGGCCACACCCACGCCTTCGGCGGCGAGTATCTCGCGCTGGAGCCGGGCAAGCGCATCCGCTACACCGACCGCTTCGACGACCCCAACCTGCCGGGGGAGATGAGGGTCACCATCACCCTGACCGAGGTGGTGTGCGGTACCAGCCTGGAGATAGAGCAGGCCGGGATCCCCGAGCTCATCCCGGTGGCCATGTGCTACCTCGGCTGGCAGGAGTCCCTGGTGCAGCTCGCCGCCCTGGTGGAGCCCGAGATCCCGAACGAATGACCCGGCGCCATCCCGGGGATGCCGGACCCGCAAAAAGCAAAGAGCCTGCCGGATGGCAGGCTCTTTTCATGTGCAATGCCCAGCACTCATTGCAGGTTCAGGCCGCCCAGATAGTCCCGTTTGCCCAGATCCACCCCGCCCTGGCGCAGCAGGGCATAGGTCATGGTGAGGTGGAAGTAGAAGTTCGGGATGCCGTACTCATGCACGCAGCTGTGGCCGTCCATCCCCTTGCCACCGGCCCAGTAGGGATAGTAGTGGCCGCTCGCATACTGGCTGAAATCGGCGTCCAGCTTGCCTTGCAGGTAGGCGATGGTCTTGGCCACGTGGGCGCGCAGATCCGCCATGGTCTTGGGATCATCCCCCAGCACCGGCGGCTCGCTCAGGCTGGCGGTGGCCACCACGGCGCGGGCGCTGTCACAGCAGATCAGCACCTGCTTGCTCAGGGGCAGCATGTCGACGATGAGGCGCTCATTGAAGAAGTTGTCCACGTTGAATTTCTTTGCCTCGGCGTGGGCCTCGGCCTTGGCCAGACACTGGTCCAGGTTGGTCAGCATCTTGATGAACTGGGCTGCGATATCACGATTCATAATGCACTCTCGGTTGGTTGAAGGCAGTAAAACGAGCGGCTCCACTATAGCGCATCCCCCTTGCAGTTCGAGCCCGAGGGGATGAAAAGCGGGGGCGTCCTCCCTGCCCTGCGACAGGCGGTGGCGATCACCGGCGGGCTGCGAGGCCAGAGCGCCATACCCCGTCGCCGCCCCGAGTCCCTCTTTCCCCTTTTTTTGATCTGTGACAGGCATCTCGTTTTTCGAGGGGCGTAGTCTGGAGCCCGTTGCCCCGGCACGGGCCGGGGCACCCATCCCACAAGGAGAATGCCATGAAGATCTACGATCGAAACCGCAATGTGCTGACCCTGGGCCAACGGGTGATGATCGCCGCCACCGGCGCCGTCGACTTTCTGAAAGAGGCCCACACCGACAACCTGACCCCCTATCAGGCCGAGCATGAGAAGTGCGTGCTGCTGGCCAACTCCCGGGAGCAGTACGCCCCCATCGAGTTGATTAGACTAGGCTGATCCCGTTTTCCGTCACCCTACTCTTTACAATTCACCCGGCCGCACGCCATGTCGCTGGCCGGGTTTCTCTCTCCCCTCTCTACTTCTTCTTCGAGCCGCTGCACCTTATGAGGGCGAGGCGATGCAGCTGGCCGGGATCCAGCCTGATTGCCCCGCTTCGTTGTGAACCCAGAGCCAGCCTGCCAGCTCCCGATCCACCCATACCCGCTCCCCCGCCGCCACGTCCAGCTCCCGGGCGGTATAGTCCTGGCGCGCCTGCGCCTCCTCCGTGCCGATCGGGGTCAGCAGGGACAGGGGCGCCCACCCCTCGTTGCCGTCTGCGGTAAAGGTGCGTACCCAGCCCGGGAACTCGTCGTCCTCGTGGCCGATGCGCACCCGCTCTCCGGCCCGAAAGGCGATGGGATTGGGGTAACAGGTGTGGTGCGCCGTGGTGATCAACGCCAGCATTGTCTCTTCCTCCGACAGGTTCTGTTTGATGACGCCCCGAGTCATACCACAAGCCGGGCCCCGTTGCGTCAACCGGGCTCACACCCTCTGGCAGAGGGTGCTCTCCCCCAGGGCGGGCCGACGACCCTGATCCCCACGATTCATTACTGCCAGTGAATTTTCATATCATCCGAGTGTCATTTCAGTGAACACATCGCCGCCCTAGACTGCTTCTCGAACCTTAACGAGGAGTCTTGTATGAAACTCACCCATATCCCGTTGCTGGCCGGCACCCTCGCCTCGGCCTTCTCTTTCAACACCTTCGCCGGTGACCTGGTCTCGGTGCAGTTCAGCGATGGCCGCCCCGCCGTGACCGGCGTCGAGGCGGTCAACAACGCGCTCAACCCCATCGGCGTCAACGTGGTCACCGTCGACATTCCCGAGGCCGCCAGGCCGCTGCTTGAAGCCTCCCACCGCCGCGCGTTGACCAAAGCGGAGCACGGCGCCCTGATTGCGGCCTTCAACCTGAGTCAGGGGGAGCTGCTGGAGCAGGCCAGGCTCGCAGGGCGCGAGCCTGCGGTGCAAGGGGGCGGCGTCGCCACTGAGGAGACCGGCGTCGGCCCCTACCCCAAGGTCTATGACCTGATGGCGCTGGACGAGCGCACCCGCAGCGCCGTGCTCGGCAAATATGGCCGCATGCACGTCAACTCCGCCGAGGACGGCACCGACATCGACGAGGTGATGACGGTGGTCAGCGGCGGCCCGTTCCGCTGGGGCTTTACCCTCAAAGACGGCAGCATCGCCCGCTTCCAGATAGACAAGGTGGGCCTGGAGGACAAGGCCGTGCGGATCAGCTATCACGGGCTCGGCATGCACGCCGGGTTGATGGATGCAAAACAGGGGCTGTTGGTGGCCTTCGCCCACGGCCCCAGGGCATTCACCATGCGCTACCAGGCGGACGTGCCCCACGCCCAGCTGCTTGGCACCAACCCCTGGGCCGATGTCGGCATCACCCTGCCCCCCGCCCCCGGCAAGGTGCAGTAAGCCGGTGCGTGCCATCTGGCGGCGGGGCCCGGGCCCTGCCGCCTGCTTTTATGCCTGCTATGCCTGCCGCCTCGGGGCCGGGGTGCCCGGGGCCCATCGCCTCTCTTTCGTCTGCGTCTCTGCCACGCCCGGAGGGCCATGATCCGGGCCGGTCTGCCACGGGCAGCTCTCTGTCTGGCGGGGGATGGGGGGTGGACACCCCGGGGAACCGCACTATTGTGATAAAAGTGCGCAATGATGGCGCCATCATTTACCAGTAGTGAATTAACGGGGGCAGGATGAACAAGATCACGGCGCTGAACGTCTTTCGCCGGGTGGTGGAAATGGGCACCTTCAGGGCGGCGGCGGACGATCTGCGCCTCTCCCAGGCGGCGGTCAGCAAGAACATCAACGAGCTGGAAGCCTTTCTCGGCATCGCCCTCATCAACCGCACCACAAGGCGGCTGAGCGTCACCGAATCGGGTATGGCCTATTACGGCCAGATATGCGCCGTGCTGGACAGCCTGGAGGCCGCCGACCAGTCCATCATGGCCGCCTCCTTCACCCCCAGAGGCAGGCTGAGGATCGGCATGCCCATGTCCTACGGGCTGATCCGCCTCAACCCCCTTGTCTGCGAATTCCAGCGCCGCTATCCGGAAATCGGCATCGAGGTGATCCTGAGCGACGCCTACATGGATCTGGTGGATCAGGGGCTGGACGTGGTGATCCGGGGGGCAGGCACCCTGGAGGACTCCACCCTGCGCGCCAAACCCCTGTGCGAGGTGCAGCGGGTGCTCTGCGCCGCCCCCGACTACCTGAAGGAGGCGGGCCAGCCCGCCCACCCGGCGGATCTCAAGGGCCACAACTGCCTGCGCTACAGCCTCTCCTCCTCCCCCAACAAATGGTTCTTCACCCGGGACGCGGAGAGCGTGGCGGTGGAACTGCCCCCCGCCAGCTTCTGCGCCAACAACGGCATCGCCCTGAAACAGGCGGCGGTGCAGGGGCTTGGGGTGATCCTGGTACCGGATGAATTCGTGTCAAACGACCTGTCGGACGGCTCCCTGGTCAGATTGCTCCCCGACTGGCAACCCGACCCCCACGCCCTGTTCGCCGTCTACCCCTTCCACAAGGAGCAGTCGCGCAACGTACGGCTCTTTATCGAATTTCTCGTCAAGGCGTTTCAGTTGAGGTGAGTCAGACAGGCGGGAGCTTGGAGTTTGTGCCTCTCGGCCACGATACCTGTATGCAGCGTGTAGGTTCGATTAGCGAAGCGTCATCGGACGATCGCGGAATCGGACGATCACGTCATCGGTCGATCCCCCTGGCTACCGCTTGCCGTCCGGGGTGCTCCCCCTGCCCGTGTGTCAGCAAATAGTCGCCTGCCGAGCTGGCGGATCAGCAGCAACGCCGCCAGCAGGGTGAGCAGCAGCCAGTGGGTATAAGGCAGGATAAAGGTCCAGATGATCTCGTGGGGCAGCCAGGTCGACGCGGTTGCCGTCATAAAGGCAAGGTCATAGGTCTGCCACAACCAGAGCCCGGCAAAGAGCGGCAGCAACAGCGGACGGGGCGTCAGCAAAAACAGGGGCCAGAAAGCACAAGCGAGTACGGCGCTGAACTCCAGCATGGCCGGGATCAGCTCAGCCAAGGTATGACTGGGGGAGAAGCCGCCCCATTGAAGGAAAGTATCCTCGGCCAGTGCAGGCCACCAGGAAACGTATTGGAACAGGGTGAACGAGAGCAAAAAGAGCAGGCTGGTCAGCAGCGCCAGCACCGTTTTTCGTAACAACCATCGCCCTAGCCAGCGCAGTGTCGGCATCCATGTAGACATCAATGACTCCCATCTGATGACGGGGCAGTATGCCGTGGTTCGCTGCACCGTCCAAGTACCGCACCATGCCGGTTAATTGTTGGAATATTGAATCCCGTCACATCTGGGGTGACCTGAATAGTTGCTCGACGATGCAGCCCCATGCGAAGCTTTATTTGCCTTTCTTCCAACCAAAACAGAGGGCGCCGGGCAGCCACACCATCACTCCAAGTCGGAGAACGATGCCACCCTGACCCTACAGCACCGAGGCGGGTAGAAGCTACTACGTCTGGCAGGAGGTCAAGATGGGCCTGCTGATGGCCCGCTCCAAGCTGAGTCAGATCAGTGAAGAGGAGGACAAGCCAGGGGTAATGGAGAGCAAGTTGGTTAAGTGATTAGATTCCTGCATCTGTATGGAGATGGTATTCACCTGACAGTTGCCCACAAAAGGGAGTGGTCATACGGCTTCAAACCGGATAACAAAACGGTACCCCTACCGTGTTATCCGGAGTCACCGTATGACCACCAACGAGAAAGTAGCACGTCGCAAACTCAGCCTGCTAGAGCTCGCCAAAGAGCTCAATAATGTCAGCAAAGCCTGCAAGCTCATCGGCTACAGCCGTCAGCAGTTCTACGAAATTCGCCGTAACTACCAGACCTATGGCGCCGAGGGATTGCTCGACAAATTGCCCGGGTGTAAAGGGGCTCATCCCAATCGGGTCGCTCCCGAGATTGAACAGGCCATCCTCGATTACTCCCTCACCAGACCAACTCATGGCCCGCTGCGGGTCGCGCAAGAACTGGCTCTGCAAGGCATCAATGTCAGTGCGGGCGGTGTGCGTGGCGTGTGGCAACGGCACGACTTGCTCTCCAAGCACGACCGCTTGCTGCGCCTTGAGAAAACTCACCGGGAGCAGACCATTGAGCTCAATGACGAGCAGATTCGCCTGCTCGAACGCTTCAGCCCCGAGTTTCGCGAACGCCAGATTGAGGTTCACTACACCGGAGAACTGGTGGCGGTCGACACCTTCTTCGTCGGCGCGCTCAAGGGGGTTGGCAAGGTGTATCTGCAAACCGTGCTGGACTGCTATAGCCGCCACGCCTGGGGACGGCTCTACACCAGCAAGCTGCCGGTGACCTCGGTTCATGTGCTCAATGAAACGGTACTGCCGTTTTTCGAGGCCCACGAGGCACGGGTCTATACCATCCTGTCGGATAACGGGCGCGAGTTCTGTGGACGAGCTGACCACCATCCCTACGAGCTGTTCCTGCAACTGGAGGGGATTGAGCACCGGACAACCAAGGTACGCAGGCCGCAGAGCAACGGCTTTATCGAACGGCTGCATCGCACACTGCTGGATGAACACTTCCGTATCAAGGGGAGGACGACCTGGTATGAGTCGGTAGAGCAGATGCAGACAGACCTGGATAGCTACCTGGAACACTACAACACCCAGCGGCCACATCAGGGCAGGATGATGGAGGGACAGACGCCTTACAGCATGTTCAAGAAGGGTCTGAAATTGATACCGAAGGAAGTGCGCACTAAAGTAGCGTAAACAAGACACCGGTTTGAGGCCGGTGTCAGGTGATAACTAGATCTGTACAATCCGGCTTAAAACCGGATAACACTTCATCAAAAACACGGCGTAGCTTCACCAGCTACGCCTTTGTTAAAAAGTAGATATCTCAAATTTAATTGATATATCGATAAGCAAGTGCTCCAGCGAGCCTAAATGGATAGGGAGAAATAGAAAAATAGATTATGTAAGCTCTGCCTTAAGATCTTCTAGCTTGTCCATAATTTGCGTCCTTTCTTTATTCAAGGATTTGTCTGTAATGTCAATAGCAGGCTGAAATATATTCATGTCCATTTCGAAATGATTAAATTCATTTAGTAATGTTTTTCTGGACATAAAGAAAACCCTATGTGCTCTCTTCTGTGGTGTATCTCCTTTGATAGGGAATGCAGCCAATATTATTTGAGATAATAGATCATGCTTTTTCGTATCTATATTAAATTTATTCACTAATGTATTTTCTACATTAAGCCTGAGGAATAAATAATTCATCGTATGACGTAACGATTTGGAAAGCAATGGATATGTGTCTTTTTTTATAGGATTAAATGATTGGCTATCCATGTTGATGATGTCAAACGCCGAAATCATACATTCAGTACCATCAAAAAAGTCATCTAGCTTGCCAAATAAAGATGTATAAATTTTTACTAGGTCTACTTTTTCTGAATTATATCCATGCATGAGCTTAGTCAACTCGTTCTTTTCATTCTTAAGACCAATTATTTGACAGTAGCCCCGCATGAATGGTGCTATGGATATGAGGAATTGTTTTTTATCTAAAACTTCATTTTTTATTCCATCTCTTAAAAGATCTAATAATTCGTGTATATACAACAGTATTTTTAGCTCATCCCTATTAACTGGAATAAATCCATTGTTTTCACCCTCTATGTTATTAAAGTAGTATAGGTTAATGCTTTGTTGCTGTTGATGCTCTAATAATTTAATTAGATCGGTATTGTGGGTAAGGATTACCGATTTTTTTCCGCGCAAAAATGAGATAATGGCATAGGCTAACTTATTCTTATAAATTGAGTCAAAGCTTGATATTGGATCATCTAACACAATAAATTTTGCATTTATGTTTTTAGCTTTCAATAATTCGAAAGATAGGGATAAGAAGTTTTGCTCACCATTACTTAAAGACAGCTTTGTTCTGTCTACTTGTAGAAATTCAGCCCCACCTAAAAGCAGCTTGATATTACCATTATCATCCCTTTCCAAGGAGATCTTTCTTTCTAATGTCTCATTTAGAAATCTCTCTATAAATAAAATATCCTCACTGTCAAACTCAGGTTTATTTAACATTAATTTTTGGTATTCATCACTATCACTTTTTAGAGTGTAATTTTTTGAAGTGTTGACAAAATCTCTTTTTAGGCATTCCCAGTAAATATTTTTGTATCTATTGAAATCCGCAACCAAATTATCAATAAAAGTTCTATCCGATCTGTTAATTGCCGTTAAAACGTTATCTCTTATGTTAAATGGATCATTTTGCGGTAGACCTTTAATTATTTTTTCTGCGATTAGCTTCTCTTCATCCGATAACGTACTCTGGGTATCGTGAAGCTGACTACTTTTTTTAGCAAGAAGTTCTTCTGAATTAATTGAGTGATCACAAATAATGCAATCATCAAGATAATTATATTTTTTCAAAATATTTATTGCTTGATTTTGTTCTTCTAGCTTTGCAATTTTCTTATCTTTATCTGTAAGGTTGAATGTATAAGAAATTACAGCTCTGATGGCTGATTCCTTTTCACCATAATCTATTACAAAGTATTTCAATTTCTCTTCATCGAAAACAATTTCGCTAAAATCCTTTTCTTCATATATTTTTTTAATAAAATCAAGCCTATCTATAGCTTTACCTTTAGAGCGATTGTTTGCAATATCAGAAATGTAGCTCAAGTAACTCTTATCTAAAATTAATTCGTCAAAAAAGGAGTTTTTTGTACTAATACCATATTTATTTTTAAGTAAGGAAACTAAATCTTTTTCAAAAAGCGTAGAAAAGTTCGAGTTTAGCCTCTCCTTTAGTTCGTACTCTCTTCTTATATTGTCTCCCAATATGAAATCTTGGGTCTCGCCTTGAATTAAGTTTCTGTCATTCTGATCAGAAATTATGTGTGCAACAGGCTCATCTTTTTCTGTGAACGTTGAGCCATCTAATGATATTGTATACTGAGCATTTTTTTCTCTAGATAAGACTTTTGAAAGGCTTGTTTTACCTGTCCCATTCGGACCATAAAGTACACATATGCTTTTACTGGCAAAATCTATTTCATTATTTGATTTCAATGCTAAGAAATCATCTGTGAAAATGTTATCTCTCTTTAACTTTTCTATTTTTAGCTTCATCGCTGCAACCTTGCTCTATGTATTAGATGGCTCATGAAATATGATATAAAGATGCTTATTAATTAGGATTTAAGAAAAAAGTACCGTGATGACCATCCCAGTTTTCACACAAGGTGTTATGGCGGGTAAATAAAGAGAGACTAGGTGGTTGATCCCCTTCAATCCTTTTAGGGGCAAAGAGAATATTCAAGGCGCTATCAGGGAGGATGACGTAAGGAGCAGGGAGGTGAACAGCGAAGAGTATTTAAATGTTCTAGGACTTATGACAGCCATGATGACAGATTTAAAACCCAACCCGGCCTAAGCCGGGTTGATTGCATCAAAAGGCAGAGAAGTTACAGCGCCTCAAGACGGGCATACGCCGTCACCAGCCACTTGGCGCCGACGTCGTCGAACTGGATCTGCACCCGGCTCTGCTGGCCGACCCCTTCGAAGTTGAGCACGATTCCTTCCCCGAATTTCGGATGGAGCACCCGCTGGCCGAGCTTGATGCCGCTGGCGTCGAAGCTCTGCTGCACCTCGTTCTGGCTGAAGCGGCCGTACTGGGTGGGGCGGCTGACCTGAGTGCGCAGCCGGATCTCTTCCAGACACTCGGCGGGCATCTCGCGGATAAAGCGGCTCGGCTTGTGGAACATCTCGCGGCCGTAGATGCGGCGGCTCTCCGCATAACAGATGTAGAGCTTCTCCATGGCGCGGGTCATGCCGACGTAACAGAGGCGCCTTTCCTCTTCGAGGCGGCCTGACTCCTCGGTGGATTGCTGGCTGGGGAACATGCCCTCTTCCACACCGACCAGCAGCACCAGCGGGAACTCCAGCCCCTTGGCGCTGTGCAGGGTCATCAGCTGCACCGCATCGGCATATTCGTCCGCCTGATTCTCGCCGGATTCCAGCGCCGCGTGGGCGAGGAAGGCGGAGAGATCGCTCATATCCTCCAGCTCGTCCGGGCGCTGGTACTGGCGGCAGGCGGTGACCAGTTCGTCCAGGTTCTCTACCCGCGCCTGGGATTTCTCGCCTTTTTCCGCCAGATACATGGCCTTGAGGCCGGAGTGCTGGATGGCGATATCCGCCTGCTGGTGCAGGGGCAGCAGGGAGACCTGCTCCTCCAGCGCGTCGATGAGATCCACAAAGCCGCGCACCGCGTTGCCGGCGCGGCCGGTCAGCACCTTGTCATTGAGCAGTGCCTTGGCCGATTGCCACAGGTTCTGGCCCTGATCGCGGGCGTTGATACGCAAGATCTCGAGGGTGCGATCGCCGATGCCGCGGGTCGGCGTATTGACCACCCGCTCGAAACTGGCGTCGTCGCCCCGGTTGTTGATAAGGCGCAGGTAGGCCATGGCGTCCTTGATTTCCTGGCGCTCGAAGAAGCGCAGGCCGCCGTAGATGCGATAGGGCATGGCGTCCTGCATCAGCGCCTCTTCCAGCACCCGCGACTGGGCGTTGGAACGATAGAGGATGGCGCAGTCGGCGAGCAGACCCCCCTTCTCTTTCCAATCCTTGAGGCGGCCGACCACGAAGCGGGCCTCGTCCACCTCGTTGAAGGCGGCGTACAGCGAAATCGGCTCGCCCTCGGCCCCTTCGGTCCACAGCTCCTTGCCGAGCCGCTCCGAGTTGTTGGCGATGACGCTGTTGGCGGCTTTGAGGATGTTGGCGGTGGAGCGGTAGTTCTGCTCCAGGCGGATGGTCTGCGCCCCCTGATAGTCGGTCAGGAAACGCTGGATGTTCTCAATCTTGGCGCCGCGCCAGCCGTAGATGGACTGGTCATCGTCGCCGACGATCATCACCTTGCCGGTGTCGCCCGCCAGCATCCGCAGCCAGGCGTACTGGATGCCGTTGGTATCCTGGAACTCGTCCACCAGGATGTTCTGGAAGCGGTCGCGGTAGTGCTCGAGGATGTGCGGCTTGTTGAGCCACAGCTCGTGGGCCCGCAACAGGAGCTCGGCGAAGTCCACCAGCCCGGAGCGATCGCAGGTCTCCTGATAGGTCTTGTAGATCTGCTGATAGGTGCGGGTGACGGGGTCGCCGTAGAGATCGATGTCGCCGGGGCGCAGCCCCTCGTCCTTCTTGCCGTTGATGTAGCCCATCACGGCGCGCGGGGCCCAGTGCTTCTCGTCCAGATTGAGCGCCTTGAGCACCCGGCGAATGAGGCGGTACTGGTCGTCGGAGTCGAGGATCTGGAAATCCTGCGGCAGCCCCGCATCCAGATGGTGGGCCCGCAGCAGTCGGTGGGCGATGCCGTGGAAGGTGCCGATCCACATGCCGCGCACGCCGTCACCGATCACCTTCTCGACCCGGCCACGCATCTCGGCCGCCGCCTTGTTGGTAAAGGTCACCGCGATGATGGAGAAGGGTGAACAGCGTTCCACCTGCATCAGCCAGGCGATACGGTGCACCAGCACCCGGGTCTTGCCCGAACCGGCACCGGCCAGCACCAGCAGGTTGCAACGGGGGGCCGCCACCGCGTCTCTTTGCTTGTCATTGAGCCCGTCGAGCAGGGTTGAAACGTCCATCACCACTCCTGTTTATTTATACAGGCGGGGATTATACGGCCTGAGCCGCCAGAGACCAACCGGCAGGATCAACGAAGGGGGCGGTGATAGTCCCGGTATTGGCCCAGTACCTCACCGGAAAAGCTGAGCAGCCGGGCGCGGGGGGCATCCAGCACCTGCTGGACGGGATCAAATCGCAGTGAAGAGGCCAGCATGCGGCCCTCAGGCAGGGTCACTTCCGTGTTCCCCATCACCAGCATGCCGTCCTGATAATGCCCATGCTCGAAGCGCACGATGACGTCATTCACCATCAAGGTGCCCTGCTTGAGCTGCAGTGATGCTCGTTGCATCTCTCGCAACGCAAACAGACTGGACAATGACGGACGCCCGCTGGGCATCCGCTGCAAGTATTCGTGGGTGGTCAATTGATATTGCAACTGACCCTGACGATCGAAGACACGCTCCCGATAATCGGTGTAGCGCGTCAGCATGCCGGCAGCCTGTGCCACCGGCATCCACAACAGGAGCGCCCCCGTCAGGAGCGCTCCCACTGGTTTACAGCTGATCGGCACAGCTGACCTTGTTGTCATCCAGGTCGGTACAGGAGACGAATACCTTGTCAAAGGTCGACCCGGCCACCGGCGTCATCTGGGTTGACCAGTCATAACCCACCCCCTTGGCATAGATGGCGGTGTGGCTCTCCTGATCTTCCTGCATCCAGCCGATGTACTTCAGTGCGCCGCGATCGCTCTGGGCAAGTGCCTTGAACTCGTCGCTCGTGATGAGACACATGGGCTCTCCCATGCCCTTGGACAGCTCGGCATCCCGCGCCCCCACGGCGCCATCACAGCCGCCGGTCACCTTGATGGTCATGTCACTGCGATCCAGCATCTCATCGAAGAACGGCAGCACATTGATGTTGTACTTCACCCCCACCTCTTGAGGCTGCCAGCCCATGCCGGTATTGACGTATCGGGTCTCGATGCTTTCCCACTGGATAGTGGGCACAGTGCCTGCAAAGTGGTTCGCCAGCTCCTTGAGAGTCGCGGCATTGGCCTCGATCTCATCCTGGGTCAACGATTCGTCCAGCTTGCTCTGATCGATGGTCAGAGCGAGGCTCACCGCATCCTTCAACTGCGACTTGGCCTTGGCCAACCGTGCCTTGGCATCGTCGGTCAAACGGAAGAAATCGGCGTGCGCCACCAGCGCATCCGGCTCGATTTCCTGCTGACTGAACTGGGTCTCGAAGGTGCTGCTGCTCTCTTCATAGGTGGTGGTCGGCTGCATGCCCCAGGTGTCCTTGATGTGCATACGCGGCAAGGTCACTTCTTCCTGCTGGGTGACATAGGCGCTGTCCGGACCGTACTGGTAGGAGGCGGCGATGTTGAGGGCCGATGCCATCGCCATCGCAGACGCCCGCAGTGCCTTGGCACCGTCGAGGTTGAGGGTGACGGTATCGTCATCGCCATAGGTGGCGCTGTAATCCGGATCCTGGATATCGGCCAGGGCAGCCGCGACGTTTTCCAGGCTGTCGGCATAGGCGCCCATCAGCTTGGCCACGTCACGGGTATATCCCTTGCCACCTTTGAGCGCCACGGAGGCGGTGCCGGGGGTGTGGATGATGACATCCATCACCTTGGCCAGGCTGGTGCTGTAACCACTGCCAATGGCGGACGAGGTGAAGCCCAGGCGTTCAGCCACCACGGGGTTGTTGGTCACCTCCAGCATGGTCAGCATGGCCAGCACGATCTGGCGATCGGCCTTGCCGCTCTCACCGGTCTCGGCCTGCAGGGTCTCCTTGTACTCCTTGAACTTGCTCTCGACGTCCAGGTTTTTCAGATCGGTCAGTCCCTGCAGATCGCTCAGCACCTTGTCGACCGCCACGGAGCGGCCATTGACGCCAGCCAGGGTGGCGGAGAGGTGGGCTTTCGCCGCAGCCAGAGAGACGACGGCCTTGGTGAGGCCCGCTGTTTTCAGCGCCTCGACCAGGGAGGTGTTGAAGGCGTCATCGCTACCCAGTTCGACGATCCCCAGTTGCGCGACCTGCGCCTTGTCGAGGGTGATGCCGTTCTCCGGATTGCTGTCGCTGTCGAGCGTCTGCAGCAATGCCGCAATGCGGATCGCTTTCTCCTTGTCGTCACCCGCCAGGGTGTAAGGGGTCACCAACGAGTTGCCCGCCTTGAGGGTCACCGCCCCCAGGCGTTGGTTGCCCAATGCGAATTCGCAGGTGTCGCCATCATCAAACAGGAATTCACCCTTGGCATTGGTGACACCGGTGTAATCGTTGCACCGATAGTCGAGGCCACCCACGACGGAATCCAGGAAGACGGCAGTGTGAAGAGGCTTGCTGCCGGTGTCGGTGCCACCGCCATTGTTGCCACCATTGCTGCCGCCACCGTTATCGTCACCACCACCCCCGCAAGCGGTCAACATGACACCGGACAACACACAAGCCACTGCCATACTCAGCACGTTTTTTTTTCATTTTTATCACCCGAACAAATGTAAAAAATACGGCCCCATCCCGGGGGCCAAGTTAATCCGGGTATAACCTAGCGTATCCATATGACAAACACCAATGCATTTCCATATGAGTGTGCTTGCCATCACGCAGGCCCCGAGCGAGCAGGAAAAACGGCCACAGACGACGACCCTGGGAGGGGAAAAAGCCATCCATCTTGGGCTGTCACACCTCGGGCGGACCTCCTGGCGCTCAGCCAGCCCGCCCGCCAACATGGCGTCGATGAGGCCGCAGGGCTGGTGCCGATGGAAGCCAGTTTTTTCATCAGGGGAGGAAAACGGTTGCGCCTAACGTCATGAATCCAAACACAAATGTCGATCGAGCCCTATTAATCCCGGAATTTAATTCTGCAAAAACACCATAAAACAAACACTTATAAGGCAATTTGCTTATATTTCAAACCGTTAACGCAAACGTTTTTCCTCTATGATCCCCTTGACCAACGGGCTGGCTCACTTACAGTTAGCCAGCGTGCTTTATGACCTGCCAAGACAGGTTGTGGACCCTCACATAACAATCAAGGATACGATCGTGACTAAAGTGCTCAAGCTGGCCACCGTGGCCGCCCTCACCCTCGCTGCCCTGTCCGCCCAGGCAGCCTCCGAGCCCGCCGTCATCTATGACACCGCAGGCAAATTCGACAAGTCCTTCAACGAAGCCGTGTTCCGCAACGGCGTCGAAGTCTACAACAAGGACAAAGGCGTCAAGGTCAAGGAGTTCGAACCCCAGAACGAAGCCCAGCGCGAGCAGGGCCTGCGTCGTCTGGCCAGCCGTGGCAACGGCCCCATCGTCGCCGTCGGCTTCAACATGGGTTCCGCAGTAGAGAAAGTCGCCACCGAGTTCCCGAACACCCAGTTCACCATCATCGACATGGTGGTCGACAAGCCGAACGTCCAGTCCCTCATCTTCAAGGAGCATGAAGGTTCCTTCCTGGTGGGTGCCCTGGCAGCCATCGCCTCCAAGACCGGCAAGGTCGGCTTCGTGGGCGGCATGGACATCCCGCTGATCCGCAAGTTCCAGTGCGGCTATGAGCAAGGCGCCAAGTACATCAATCCGAAGATCGACGTCTATCAGAACATGACCGGCTCCACCCCGGCAGCCTTCGCCGACCCGGCCAAGGGTGCAGAACTGGCCAAGTCCCAGTTCGCCAAGGGCGCCGATGTGGTCTATGCCGCCGCCGGTGGCACCGGGATCGGTGTCTATCAGGCTGCCAAGGACGAAGGCAAGCTGGCCATCGGTGTGGATTCCAACCAGAACCACCTGCAACCGGGCACCATGCTGACCTCCATGGTCAAGTCCGTGGGTCTGGCCGCGTACAAGAGCTGGGATGACGCCGCCAAGGGCAGCTGGAAGCCGGGCATCCAGTCCCTGGGTCTGGCCGAAGGCGGGGTTGACTGGGCGCTGGACGAGAACAACGCCAAGCTGATCACCCCGGAAATGAAAGCCAAGGTCGAGAGCATCAAGGCCGACATCATCGCCGGCAAGATCAAGGTGCACGACTACATGAGCGACAACTCCTGTAAGTACTGATCCTGCAAATACCGAGTCACTGCTACGACTCTCAACCAGTGATGACCGGCCCGCACGGGCCGGTTTTTAGTCTCTACTTCATGACCCGCAAGGACTGCATCATGGACCAGACAGATCGCTATGCCATCGAATTAAGAGGTATCGATAAGCGCTTTGGCGAGGTTTACGCCAACAAGCAGATCGACCTTCAGGTTCGTAAAGGCAGCATTCACGGCATCGTCGGCGAAAATGGCGCCGGCAAGTCGACCCTGATGAGCATCATTTACGGTTTCTACCACGCCGACAGAGGCGAGATGCTGATCGACGGGAATCCGTTCAAACCCCATGGCTCCCAAGATGCGATTGCCGCCGGGGTGGGCATGGTGCACCAGCACTTCATGCTGGTGAACAACTTTACCGTATTGGAAAACGTCATCCTGGGGGCCGAGAACGGCTGGCGCCTGGGCAAGAGCCTGGCGGCCGCCGAGAAGCTGCTGGGCGAGCTGGCACGGGACTATGGTCTCGAGGTGCCGCTGCACGAGAAGGTCGAGGATCTGCCGGTGGGCCTGCAACAGCGGGTCGAGATCCTCAAGGCGCTCTATCGCGGTGCCCGCATCCTGATCCTCGACGAGCCCACCGGGGTGCTGACCCCGCAAGAGGCGGATCACCTGTTCGAGGTGCTGAAAAAGCTGCGGGATCAGGGGGCGACCGTCATCCTCATCACCCACAAGCTGCGGGAGATCCTGGCCATCACGGATCAGGTCTCCATCATGCGCCGGGGGGAGATGGTGGCCCATGTCGCCACCAAAGACACCGACAAGGAGCAGCTCGCCGAGCTGATGGTGGGCCGCAAGGTGCGCCTCAAGGTCGACAAGGGCACCGCCCAGCCGGGCGAGGCCAAGCTCAAGGTCGAGGGCCTCTCTTACGTCGATGACGCCGGGGTGGAACGGGTCAAATCCGTCAGCTTCGAGGTGCGGGCAGGGGAAGTGGTCGGCATCGCCGGGGTCTCCGGCAACGGCCAGTCCGAGCTGCTCAGCCTGCTCGGCGGCATCCTCAAGCCCAGCAAGGGCGGCTTCACCATCGCCGGGGCGCAGCGCCACGAGGTAAGCCAGAGCCACCCGGCCGACCCGGAGCAGGTGCGCAACTTCGGCCTCGGCCACATCCCGGAAGACAGACACAAGATGGGGCTCATCAACCGCTTCGAGGCGAAAGAGGCCTTCATCCTCGGCTATCACCGCCGTGCCCAGTACAACAAGGGCTGGCTGCAGGACAAGGAGGCGATCCGCCAGGATTGCCAGGCCAAGATGGAGAAGTGGGACGTGCGCCCGCCGAGCCCGGAGCACAAGACCGCCAACTTCTCCGGCGGCAACCAGCAGAAGCTGGTGATCGCCCGGGAAGTGGAGCAGGACCCGGATGTGCTGCTGGTCGGCCAGCCGACCCGGGGCGTCGACATCGGCGCCATCGAGTACATCCACCAGCAGATCATCGCCATGCGCGACAAGGGCAAGGCGGTGCTGCTGGTGTCGGTGGAGCTGGACGAGATCATGAGCCTCTCCGACCGCATTCTGGTCATCGCCGACGGTCGCATCGTCGGCGAGCTGGACGGCGCCAGGGCGGATGAGCGCACCATAGGCCTGATGATGGCGAACATAGTTCCTGACGACGTGGCGGCAAGCCAATCACAAGGAGCCACATCATGAAGGTCACAACCACTTGTAACGGATTCGGCCTGATGATGGTCAACACACCAGTCCCCGACGATATCAAGGAGGCCCATTCATGAGCCAAGCACGCGTTCCTGCCTGGATATCCGTGGGCGTGCTGCCCGCAGTCAATATCCTGCTGGCCTTCCTGGTGTCGGCCATCCTGTTCTATTACCTCGACATCAGCCCCATCGAGGCAGCCGAAATCATGTGGTACGGCGCCTTCGGCACCGGCGAGGGGATAGGCTTCACCCTCTATTACGCCACCGGTTTCATCTTCACCGGTCTGGCGGTGGCGGTGGCCTTCCACGCCGGCCTGTTCAACATCGGCGGTGAGGGGCAGGCCTATATCGGCGGCCTCGGGGTCGGTCTGGTCTGTCTGCTGCTCGGGGACGTGCAGCCGTTCGCCCTCTTGCTGCCGCTCGCCATCATCGCCGGCGGCCTGTTCGGCGCGGCCTGGGCCTTCATCCCGGCCTG
Organism: Aeromonas sp. TW 6; assembly: GCF_013168745.1. Taxonomy (NCBI): domain Bacteria; kingdom Pseudomonadati; phylum Pseudomonadota; class Gammaproteobacteria; order Aeromonadales; family Aeromonadaceae; genus Aeromonas; species Aeromonas sp. TW 6. The sequence continues at coordinate 106,760 of NZ_JABERS010000009.1, forward strand.
GCTGCAAGCCAAGCGGGGCAGCCACATCGTCATCACCACCATCATGTTCAACTTCATCGCCGCCTCCCTGATGGCCTACCTGCTGGTGGATATCTTCAAGCCGCCAGGATCCATGGCCACCGAGAGCAAGGTGTTCGCCGTGGCGAGCTGGCTGCCGAAGATGAGCGAGCTGGCGGCCGGTTTCGGCATCGCCATGCCCAACAGCCCCCTCAACATCAGCTTCTTCTGGGCGCTGATCTGTGCGGCCCTGGTGTGGGTCTTCATCTGGCATACCCGCTGGGGCTACGAGATCCGCTCCGTGGGCGCAAGCCAGAGTGCCTCCGCCTATGCGGGCATCTCCTACCCCAAGGTGGTGATCCTGGCCATGGTGATCTCCGGCATGCTGGCGGGCTTCTTTGCCCTCAACGTGCTGCAGGGTGAGCTGCACCAGATCAAGCTCAACTTCGTGGAAGGCTTCGGCTTCACCGGCATCGCGGTGGCCCTGATGGGCCGCAACCACCCGGTCGGCGTCATCATCGCCAGCCTGCTGTTCGGCTTCCTCTACCAGGGCGGCGCCGAGCTCAGCTTCGAGTTCGGGGTGGACCGCAACATCGTCGTGGTGCTGCAGGGTCTGGTGATCCTGTTCTGCGGCGCCCTGGAGCACATGCTGCGCCCGCGCATCGAGCAGGCCTATCTGGCCTTTGCCAACCGCCCGGCCGCCCAAGTGAAAGGAGCCTGATCATGTTCGAAATGCTGATCCTGATGCTGGATGCCACCATCCGCACCGCACCGCCACTGATCCTGGCGGCCATGGATGACGGGGATGTTTTGCGAGCCGAAGGGAGTCCAAGCCATGTTTGAAATGCTGATCCTGATGCTGGACGCGACCATCCGTACCGCGCCGCCGCTCATTCTTGCCGCTATGGCCGGGATGTTTTGTGAACGCTCCGGGGTAGTCAACATCGCCCTGGAGGGCAAGCTGCTGGCATCCGCCTTCGCCAGTGCGGCGGCGGCGGCCGTCACCGGTTCCGCCTGGATTGGGCTGGGGGTCGGGGTGGGGATCTCCATCCTGTTCGCCCTGCTGCACGGCTTCGCCACCATCACCCACCGGGGTGATCAGGTGGTGAGCGGCATGGCCATCAACATCCTGGCGGCCGGTCTCACCGTGACCCTGGGGCGCTACTGGTTCGATCAGGGGGGCCAGACCCCGGCGCTCTCCGGCGCGGCGCGCTTCGCCCCCATCGACCTGCCCTATGCCAAGGAGCTCTATGACGTGCCCGTCATCGGCCAGCTCTACAGCGAGCTCTTGAGCGGTCACTCCCTGCTGGAGTACGTGGCCTTCGCCGCCGTGCCCCTGGCCTGGTGGGTGCTGTTCCGCACCCGCTTCGGCCTGCGGCTGCGGGCGGTGGGCGAGGCACCGGCTGCGGTGGATACCGCCGGTATCTCCGTGGTGCGGATGCGCTACACCGCCCTCATCATCGGCGGCCTGCTGGCGGGGATCGGGGGCACCTATTTGGCGGTAGCCCAGACCGCCCAGTTCATCCCCAACATGAGCGCGGGCAAGGGCTTCATGGCGCTGGCGGCCCTGGTGTTCGGCAAATGGCGCCCCTGGAACGCCATGGCGGCCTGTCTGCTGTTCGGCTTCCTCGACGCGGTCGCCATCCGGCTGCAAGGGGTCAGCATCGGCGATTTCCCGATCCCGGTGCAGGCCATCGAGGCGCTGCCCTACATCCTGACGGTCTTCCTGCTGGCCGGTTTCATCGGCAAGGCGGTGGCCCCCAAGGCCCTCGGCACCCCCTACGTCAAGGAGCGGGAATAGCCCCGCCCTTCATGCCATGCAAAAGGCCCGCACATGGGCCTTTTCTTTGAGATATCCAGGATGTTCTTGGCTGAATAGAAAAATAACCCGGCCTTGTCAAAGAACGGGTTATTCCTTCATCAGCGCAACAAACATATCAACAAACCTGTAATTAGCCGAATAATTTATCGACTAGAACCATACTTTCTTATTGATAATATAGGTCTGCTCAAATTCTTCATCCGACTTGGAGATATAAACAACAAATTCGATGAAGGCAATGATCCCGATAACAACCGACGGCAAACCAAGCAGAATGAAACCAAGCAGAAATATCAGCAGCATGATCACACCTTGTTTGGTGTAACCCAGGTAGAACTTGTGAGCACCGAAAGCGCCCAGGAAAAATGCAAACAGCGCAGCTGCGACCTTCTTGGAAGAACCAGCATTAGAGGCTATGGCATAGATGGCTTTTGCATGCTCGCCTTCAATAGAAAAATCAACTTTCAAGCCACTCTTCGGGAGCTGATTCCCTTTCCATTCAATAATGTCAAACTGATATCTATTACTATCATCCCCAGAAATCAAACCAGTACGAGCTGATTCATTAAAATCAATAACTGTGCCTTTCATTATTATCTGTCCTTTAGCAATAAGAGGATAAAGACCCGGTATGAGCAGGTCTATTGCGTTTGACAGGCTACAACAACAAAGGCTCATTTGAAACAAAAATTCATTTATGAATACTTGTATTCTACCAACCCATTCAAGCTTCTTTCTTATACCTGTATCGCCCCCATCAACCGATGGGCCGAACCAGAGCGGGTTGGTGGGGATCGCTGAGGCGCTCGGCCAGATAGTCCACCAGCAGCCGCACCTTGGGGGAGAGGTGGCGGTTGTGGGGATAGAGGGCCCAGATCCCCTCCTCGGGGGCCCGCAACTCCGGCAGCAGCTCGATGAGCTCCCCCCGGGCGAGGTGGTCGCTCACGTAGTAGTCCGGCAGCTGGATGATGCCGATCCCCTTGATGGCCGCATCCAGCAGGGCGTGGCCGCTGTTGCACTGAAGCAGACCGCGTACCCGCACGCTGTGGGGTTTACCGTTCAGGGTGAAGTGCCACTCGTCCCCGTTGCCCACCAGGCAGGTGTGACGGGCCAGCTCCGAGAGACTGTTGGGCATGCCGTGGCGGGCGGTGTAGGCAGGGGAGGCGCACACATAGGGAACCCGCTGCGCCAGCTTGCGGGCCACCAGGGTCGAATCCTTGAGGTGGCCGAGGCGGATCGCCAGATCGAACCCCTCGTGCACCAGATCCAGCAACTGGTTGGTGAGGTTGAGGGTCACCTCCAGCTGGGGGAAGCGCACCATGAAGTCGTTCACCAGGGGGGCGATGCGGCTCTCGCCGTAGGAGACCGGGGCCGTGATGCGCAAGGAGCCCTGGGGCACCGCCTGATGGCGTCCCACCGCCAGCTCCGCCTCGTAGAGGTTGTCCAGCAACTGGCGGCAGTGACGAAAATAGATCTCCCCGAGTTCGGTGAGTCGCACCTGGCGGGTGGTGCGCAGCAGCAGCTTGGCCTGCAGCCTGTCTTCGAGCTGCGCCACCTGGCGGCTCACCTGGGCCACCGACACCCCGAGCTTGCGCGCGGCCGGGGTAAAGCCCCCCTGCTCCGCCACGCTGACAAATTCACAGACCCCTTCCCAGCCGAACATTATTACCTGTGTGTAAAAGTGATTTGATACTTAGCGTTATTATCACCAAATCGGCGGGAAACTACACTGGATCTCCGAACTCATTTCCGTTCATCCAACCACTACGAGGACGTCATTCATGGCACAGGTTCAGAGCATCAAGTGTAAAGCCGCCATCGCCTGGGGACCGGGTCAGCCCCTCTCCATCGAAGAGGTCGAGGTCATGCCGCCCCAGGCCGGCGAGGTGCGGGTGCGGATCGTCGCGACCGGCGTCTGCCACACCGATGCCTTCACCCTCTCCGGTGAAGATCCGGAAGGGGTCTTCCCCTGCATCCTGGGCCATGAAGGGGGCGGTATCGTCGAGTCCGTCGGCGAGGGTGTCACCAGCGTCAAGGTCGGCGATCACGTGATCCCGCTCTACACCCCCGAGTGCGGCGAGTGCAAGTTCTGCAAATCCGGCAAGACCAACCTGTGCCAGAAGATCCGCGCCACCCAGGGCAAGGGGCTGATGCCGGACGGCACCACCCGCTTCTCCAAGGACGGCCAGCCCATCTACCACTACATGGGCACCTCCACCTTCAGCGAATACACGGTACTGCCCGAGATCTCCATCGCCAAGGTGGATCCGGCCGCCCCCCTGGAAGAGGTCTGCCTGCTGGGCTGCGGCGTCACCACCGGCATCGGCGCCGTGATGAACACCGCCAAGGTGAAAGAGGGTGAGAGCGTCGCCATCTTCGGGCTGGGGGGCATCGGCCTCTCTGCCATCATAGGCGCGCGCCTGGCCAAGGCCGGCCGCATCATCGCCATCGACATCAACGAGAGCAAATTCGAGCTGGCCCGCAAGCTGGGTGCCACCGACTGCATCAACCCGAACACGTTCGACAAGCCCATCCAGGAGGTGATCGTCGAGATGACCGACGGCGGCGTCGACTTCTCCTTCGAGTGCATCGGCAACGTCAAGGTGATGCGCGCGGCGCTGGAGTGCTGCCACAAGGGCTGGGGCGAATCCGTCATCATCGGCGTGGCCGGTGCGGGCCAGGAGATCAGCACCCGTCCGTTCCAGCTGGTCACCGGCCGGGTGTGGCGCGGCAGCGCCTTCGGGGGCGTGCGCGGTCGCAGCGAGCTGCCGAGCTACGTACAGCGCTACATGCAGGGTGAGTTCAAGCTGGACGACTTCATCACCCACACCATGCCCCTCGAGCAGATCAACGAGGCGTTCGATCTGATGCACGAAGGCAAGAGCATCCGCACCGTCATCCACTACTGATCCCATGAGCGCCCCGCCCATCGATGCATGGGCGGGGCAAGGAGTCCTTACATGAATCTGGACATCATCAGCAGCAACAAGAGCTTCGGCGGCTGGCACAAGCAGTATCGCCACCGCTCCAATGTGCTGGGGTGCGAGATGCGCTTCGCCATCTACCTGCCGCCCCAGGCCCTCACCGGCCAGAAAGTCCCGGTGCTCTACTGGCTCTCCGGTCTCACCTGCACCGACGAGAACTTCATGCAAAAAGCCGGGGCCCAGCGCATCGCCGCCGAGCTCGGCATCGCTCTGGTAGCGCCGGACACCAGCCCCCGCGGTGAAGGGGTGGCGGACGATCCCGGCTATGACCTCGGCATGGGGGCGGGGTTCTACGTCAACGCCACCCAGACCCCCTGGCGGGATCACTACCAGATGTACGATTACGTCACCCGGGAGCTGCCCGAGCTCATCGAGACCCACTTCCCGGTCTCGACGAAGCGCGCCATCAGCGGCCACTCCATGGGAGGCCACGGCGCCCTCATCGCCGCCCTGCGCGAGCCGGGTCGCTACCGCTCGGTGTCGGCCTTCAGCCCCATCAGCCACCCGAGCCGCTGCCCCTGGGGCCAAAAGGCCCTCGGCGCCTACCTCGGCAACAACCCCCTGCTGTGGCAGGAGTGGGATGCCTGCCAGCTGCTGCGCCACCACGACAGCCCGCCCCTGCCGACCCTGGTGGACGTGGGGCTGGACGACCCCTTCCTGGCGGAGCAGCTCGGCATCGACACCCTGGCCGAAGTGGCCGCCACCCGGGCGTGGCCCCTGACGCTCAACCGCCATGCCGGCTACGACCACAGCTATTACTTCGTGGCGAGCTTCATCGAGGCGCACCTGCGCTTTCACGCCAACCACCTGGGCGAATCGGCCTGAGGCTGACCCGCTCGTGGCCGCCCCGTCAGCGGGCGGCCATTCACCCGGAAACAGGAGACAAGGATGCCTCTCTTCACCACATTGCTGGCCATGCCTGATCAGTTCGAGCGGCTGCTGGCACAGGTCCCCACCGACCACCTGGACTGGGAACCCGCCAACTGGGCCGGGATCCCCTCCGAGCGTTTCAGTGCCAGGGGGCACCTCTGCCACCTGCTGGACATCGAGGTGCTGGGCTATCAGGTGCGGTTTCGTCGCACCCTGGCAGAAAGCCTGCCGGAGCTCGCCTCCCTCGATGGCTATCAGCTCGCGCTGGACCATGATTACTCCCGGCAGGATACCGCCACGCAGCTCGACCGCTTTCGCACCGCCCGCCTGCAGACCGTCGAATGGCTGAAGACGGTGCCGTCCGACGCCTGGCAGCGCCGCGCCCGCTATGGCGGCTATGGGGAGGTGACCCTGGACGGGCTGGTGCGCCTGCTCGTCAGCCATGACCACCAGCACCTCGCCGGCATGCAGTGGCTGCTGATGCGCCTGAACGCCGATCTGGGCCTCGCACTCCCCCTCGAGTGAGGCGTCGCCCCACAGTGTCACATCCTGCAAAAAAGGCCCCGAGGGGCCTTTTTCATTGTTGCGGTGATGGGATCAGCTCCCCAACCGACTCACCTGACCCGAGCCCGCGATCTCGCTGGTCAGCGCTGGGCTGCCCCAGTAGTTGACCGCACCGGCACCAGCGATCTCTATCTTGAGCCGCGACCGGGCCCGCACCTCGACCTCGCCACTGCCGGCGATGCTCACCTCGACCTCCTCGCTGGCGAGCCCGGCCCCCTTGACGCCACCGGCGCCGGCGATGTTCAGCGCCATCACCCGGGCGGAGCCCTGCCCCAGATCCAGGTTGCCCAGCCCGGCGATGTTGCCCTCCAGCCGATCCAGCGTCAGCCCGCTGGCGACGATGTCCCCCGTGCCCGCCAGGGAGAGCACCAGATCATCCCCCTTGAAGTCGCGCAAGGTGCCGTTGCCAACTCCCGCCAGTGCCAACTCGTGCAGCGTCGGCAGGGTGATGGTGATCTCCAGCGGCTGGGTGGGGTCGAGCCGGTAGCCATCCTTGACCTCGATCTCCAGCTTCTCCCCCTTCTCGGTGAGCACCAGATAGGGCAGCAGGTTGGCCTCCCCCTTGACCCTGAGGGTGTGGCTCTCTCCCGCCACCAGGTACAGGTTGGCGGGCACGCCCGCCAGCACCCGGGTCACCTCATGCCCCAGGGGATGCTGCTGCTCCACCACGGCCCCCTCCCCGCGCACCTTGACGTCATCCTGCCAGCTGCATCCGGTCAGTCCCAGGGCCAGCACCACTCCCAGCATCCATTTCATCCCGCTACTCCTCGTTTCCTCTTTGCCGCACGGCGCGGCAGGTGAGTGGCAATCAGCAAACCCTGTGCCATATAGCTAACATCATGATTTATCTATCCATTTCAATATTTCGAGGCTCGAAGGGTCCATAACAAAGAGTCATTCAGACCACAATCTGGTCAATCTGACCACACCCGAAGGGGGGTGTTGACCCATTTTTTTGGTTGCCGCCCCGGTTCGTTGAGCCAATAGTGATACCTGGTGCGTATAGAGCACTCCATCGCTGCTTCACCCGCCAGAATCAACAAGGAGTCAGAGCGTGACCCAAGCCAGCCACCCATTCGTCCATCCGGGCCTGCCTGCCCCCACCCGCACCCCGCTGCTGACCGGCGACGATCCCGACCACAAGCGCCGCGAGCTGCTCGCCTACTTCTGCCAGACCTTCGATCTCTACGACTCGCTGTTCGACTGCCTGGCCGACGAGCGGGCCTGGTTCAACAAGGCGATCCCCCTGCGCCACCCGCTCATCTTCTACTACGGCCATACCGCCGCCTTCTTCGTCAACAAGCTGCTGGCGGCCCGTCTCATCGAGAGTCGGCTCGACGCCCGCATCGAGGCCCTGGTCGCCATCGGGGTGGACGAGATGAGCTGGGACGATCTGGACGAAACCCACTACGACTGGCCCACGGTGGCCGAACTGCGTGACTACCGCGGCCGGGTGCGCGCCCTGGTGTGTGAGTTCATCGAGCGGATGCCGATCGAGCTGCCCATCCATTGGCAGAGCCCGGCCTGGGTCATCCTGATGGGCATAGAGCACGAGCGCATCCACCTCGAGACCTCCAGCGTGCTGATCCGCCAGCTGCCCCTGGCCTGGGTGCGCAGCCAGCCCCAGTGGCCGGTCTGCCCCGAGGCGCGCCACGATCTCGCCGCCGTCCCCGTCAACACCCTGCTGCCGGTGGCCGGCGGCCAGGTGCGACTCGGCAAGCAGGATGCCACCTACGGCTGGGACAACGAATACGGCGAGCGCCACATCGAGCTGGCCCCCTTCCAGGCCAGCCGCATGCTGGTGAGCAACGCCGAGTACCTGGCCTTCGTGCAGGCGGGCGGATATGAAGCGCCCGCCTGGTGGGATGACGAGGGCCGGGGCTGGCGCCAGTATGCCAACGCCCGCATGCCTACCTTCTGGGTCGGCGATCCCCTCGAACCCGAGCAGTTGCAACTGCGGCTGATGACCGAGCAGGTCCCCATGCCCTGGGACTGGCCGGTGGAGGTGAACCAGCTGGAGGCCGCCGCCTTCTGCCGCTGGAAGGCGGATCAGACCGGCCTGCCCGTCCAGCTGCCAAGCGAGGGGGAGTGGATGCTGCTGCGGGAGCAACTGGCCGGCGATCAGCCGGACTGGATGGAGGCCCCCGGCAACATCAACCTGGCCCGCTTCGCCTCCTCCTGCCCGGTGGATGCCTGCCCCCAGGGCAGCTTCTTCGATCTGGTGGGCAACGTCTGGCAGTGGACCAGCACCGCCATCGACGGCTTCGAGGGGTTCAAGGTGCACCCCCTCTACGACGACTTCTCCACCCCCACCTTCGACGGCAAGCACACCCTCATCAAGGGCGGGAGCTGGATCAGCACCGGCAACGAGGCGCTCAAATCCTCCCGCTACGCCTTCCGTCGCCACTTCTTCCAGCACGCGGGCTTCCGCTACCTGGTCTCGCGCCATCAGGAGCCCGTCATCGTGAACCCCTATGAAACCGACACGCTCGTCGCCCAGTATCTCGACTTCCAGTACGGCCCGAGCCACTTCGGGGTCGCCAACTACGCCGAGGTTCTGGCCAGTCTTGCCAGCGAGCTCTGTGGCCGCCATGAGCGGGCGCTCGACATCGGCTGCGCCACCGGCCGCGCCAGCTTCGAACTGGCTCGCCGCTTCGCCCACGTGGACGGGGTGGACTACTCGGCCCGCTTCATCGACGTGGCCCTGACCCTGGCAAGACAGGACAGCTTCCGCTATGCGGTGCCGGTGGAAGGGGATCTGGTGGAGTATTGCGAGGCGCGCCTCTCCCGCCACGAGCTTGGTCGCGAGCAGAGCGAGCGGGTCCACTTCAGCCAGGGGGATGCCTGCAACCTCAAGCCCAGGTACGGCGACTACGATCTGGTGCTCGCCTCCAACCTCATCGACCGGCTGCGGGAGCCCGCCCGCTTCCTGCGGGACATTGCTCCGCGCCTGCGCAGCGGTGGCCTGCTGGTGCTCACCAGCCCCTACACCTGGCTGACCGACTACACCCCCAAGGCCAACTGGCTCGGTGGCATCCGGGAAAACGGCGAGGCCCTCGGCACCTATCAGGCGCTGCAACGGCTGCTGGCGGAGGAGTTCGAGGAGCACATGCCCCCGCGGGACGTCCCCTTCGTCATCCGCGAGACCGCCCGCAAGTACCAGCACACGGTGGCCCAGCTCACCGTCTGGCGCAAACGCTGACGACGCGGCAGACGCGGCAAACGAAAGAGGGAGGCCCATGGCCTCCCTCTTCTTTATCCGGACCGCTTACCCCTCCTGTACCTGGGGCAGGGCCTCCTGCTCGTGGTAGCGGCGGGCCAGCACGGCGCACACCATCAGCTGGATCTGGTGGAAGATCATCAGCGGCAGCACCATGACCCCGACGCTGGCGGCGGGGAACATGACGTTGGCCATGGGCACCCCGTTGGCCAGGCTCTTCTTGGAGCCGCAGAAGACGATGGTGATCTCGTCCGCCCTGTTGAAACCGAGGCGACGGCTGATCCAGACGTTCCACCCCAGCACCAGTGCCAGCAGCACGCAGCTCAGCAGCACGATGCTGGCGAGATCGTACCAACCGACCTGGTGCCAGATCCCCTGTACCACCGCCTCGCTGAAGGCCACATAGACCACCAGCAGGATGGAGCTCTGATCCAGCTTGCCGATGAGTGGCCGGTGGCTGTCAACCCAGCCACCGATGAGGGGGCGTGACAGGTGCCCCACCACGAAGGGCAGCATCAGCTGCACCATGATGGCCTGAATGGAGTGCCAGGTATCGACCCCCTCCCCCTGCACATTGATCATCAGCCCCACCAGCACCGGCGAGAGGAAGATGCCGAGGATGCTGGAGGCCGAGGCGCTGCACACCGCCGCCGACACATTGCCGCCCGCCATGGAGGTGAAGGCGATGGCCGACTGCACGGTGGCGGGCAGGGCGCACAGATACAAGAAACCGAGATAGATGGCCGGGCTCAGCCACTGGGGCACCAGCGGCGTGAGCAAGAGCCCCAACAGCGGGAAGAGCAGGAAGGTGCTCGCCATCACCACCAGGTGCAGCCGCCAGTGGCCGAGGCCCGCCATCAGGTTCTGGCGCGACAGCTTGGCACCGTGCATGAAGAAGAGCAGCGCCACCGCCAGCTTGGTCAGCAGACCGAACCAGACGGCCACCTGCCCCTCGCAGGGGAAGAAGGAGGCCAGGGCCACCACGGCAATCAGCACAGAGGTAAAAGGATCCAGACGCACGGAGAGTCTCCAGAGAAAGCGCGTCCCGCACGGGATGGGGACGACAGGGCACGGGGAAGGCGTCATCAGGCGACGACCCCGGATACGAAGGGACAAGCTTACCCCGAACACCCTGTGGTGCAAAGTTGAGCGGCAGCCTCATTTGTTTCATTTTGTTAAACGATAACGCGCATTCTCACAGCAAAACTAAACGATTTTGCCCCTCCGGCCCCGGATCCGGCCAACAAAAACGGGCGACCCTGGTCGCCCGCCTCCTGTTTGCCACATGCCGATCAGCGCTGGCTGGCCAGGGTGCCGCTACCGCTTTTCTTCTCATTGCTGGCGAGCTTACGGGCCTGCCGTTTCTCGAAGCGGGAGATCCACCAGTAGGCCAGCGCCGAGAAGACCGCGGTCATGAAGACATTGATGAAGAAGGCGCGCACCAGATCCACCCCGCTCGGGAAGGCGGAGGCGCTCATGCTCACCACGAAGATGGCGATCAGCACCGACACCACCCCCATCCCGAAGGTGCGCGACCCCATGCGGAACTCGCGGGGGGTGTCGTCATGTTTCCAGCGGAACACGAAGTAGGCCACCATGATGAAGATCGGCGGCAACATGGCGGTACCGGCGGTGAGGTTGATGGCGGTGTTCATCATCTGCTGCACCGACTCGGAGCCGAAGCCGTTGACCACCAGCATCGCGAACACGAAGACAAACTGCCACCAGGCGGCACGCACCGGCACGCCGTGCTCGTTGAGCTGGGTGGTCTTCTCGCCGTAAACCCCCTGCGGGATCTCGGAGAAGTGGATCTTCACCGGCGCCGAGGTCCACATCATCATGGAGCCGAACATGGCGATAAACAGCACCACGCCGACGAAGCGGCCCACCAGCGCTTCCGACAGCTGGAAGTACTGGGCCATGCCGGTGAAGATCTCCACCATGCCGCCGGCGTAGGTGAGGCTCTCGCGCGGCACGAACACGTTCACCAGCAGGGAACCGAGGGCATACATGGCACCGATGACGATACCGGCGCTGATGATCACCTTGATGAAGGACTTCTGACCCCCCTTCACGTCATTGAGGTAGGCCGCCGCCGTCTCGGCACCGCCCGCCGCCTGGAAGATCCAGCACATGATGCCCAGCGTCGCCCAGTTGACGGTGGGTGTCATCGCCGCCAGGGTGATGGGCTGGGCCGGCACATGATCGCCACCGAGGGCCATCAGGGCGCCCAGCACATAGATGGCGAACAGGGCAAATACCCCGTAGGCCACGATCTCGGCAATCTTGCCGAGCCAGCTCGCCCCCTTGGTGGAGATGTGGGTCGCCGCCGCAAACAGCACGATGGAGATGACCGAGGTGACCATGGGCGAGAAGCTGTACTCATAGCCCAGCATGGCGTAGGAGGCGTAGGCGATGACGTTGGGCAGCAGGGAGACGAACCAGAACAGATTCACGAACCAGTAGAGAAACGAGCCCAGATAGGCCATCCGGGTGCCGAGCGGCTTTTTCAGCCAGTCGTACATCCCCGACTCGGAGTTTTTATTGGCCGAGACGAACTCGGCGATGATGAAGACGAACGGGATGAAGTAGACGATGGTCGCCAGCAGGAAGATGGGGGCGGAGCTGAGCCCCAGCTCGATGTTGTTGTTGACGATGTTGCGCACGTTGAACACGGCGGCAAAGGTCATCGACAACAGGGCAAACTTGCCTATGGTGCCGCGTACGGATTCAGACATGGTGTCCTCCAGTGGACTTGCGCTCCTTGCGGGTAACGCTGTGACTCTGTGATGTGTTCGGCAAGGGTCTGTCGGCCCCGCGCGTTACTCTCTTGTTATGATCGGCCCGCGTGGACGACCTCGTTGGTGAACCGGTGCCGTCTCCCGCACCGGCTCGCAATCCCGTTCAGACGATCGGGGTGCCCGGCGCCATCGGCACCCGCGGCTGCAACAGCACGCTCTGGCGCTCGTCCGGGGTCTCGGCGCAGAGCAACATGCACTCGGAGCGCTCGCCGCGCATCCTGGTGGGTTTCAAGTTGGTCAGTACCACCACCTCGCTGCCCATCAGCTCCTCTTCGCTGTAGTAAGGCACCAGACTGGTGACGGTCTGCAGCGGCCGCTCGCCACCCACGTCGATCTGGACGATGTAGAGTTTGTCGGCACCGGGGTGACGCACCACCTCCAGCACCTTGCCCACCTTCATCTCGACCCGTTTGAATTCGGCAAACTCGATCGTCTCGCTCATGCACTTTTCCTTTTCTGGTTCAACGGTTTGCGGGTGGCCAACGGCCACCCGGTTTGATGGGGTCATGACGGCTGGATGACGACCTGCGCCGCTGGCTCGGCCTCTTTCGCGCGCGCCTCGGCGCTGAGGGAGGCCTCGTATCGGTTGTATTTCCACCAGGCGAAGCCGAGGAAAATCACGATCCCGCCGACGTTGTAGAAGACGATGGTCATGATGTCGGCGCCGGTCGGGAAGGTGGAGGCGAGGAAGCCCACCGAGAAGATGGCGATCAGCACCGACACCACGGCGATGCCGGTGGTGCGCGACCCCATCTTGAACTCCCGTGGCAGGTGGTCGAGCTTCAGGCGCAGATTGAGGTAGGCCAGCATGATGAACAGCGGCGGCAGCATGGAAGCGGCAGCGGTCATGTTGATGACGGTGTTCATCAGATCCTGCGCTGTGTTGGAGCCCAGGGTCGGGATCACCATCAGCGGCAGCACGATGAGGTACTGGATCCAGGCTGCACGGGCGGGCACGCCGTTCTCGTTCAGCTCGACGGTTTTCTTGCCGAAGATGCCGGCCGGGATCTCGGAGAAGAAGATCTTCACCGGGGTCGCGGTCCACATCAGCAGGGAGCCGAACATGGCGGTGAAGGAGACCAGACCCACGAAGCGGTTCATCAGGATCTCCGGCAGGCCGAAGTAAGCCGCCAGCCCCTCGAACACCTGCACCGAGCCGCCGGTGTATTTCAGGGTGTCGCTGTGGACGAACACGTTGATCAACAGCGATGCGATGGAGTAGAGCACCCCGATAAAGATCCCGGCGATGATGATCACCTTGACGAAGGATTTGGAGCCGCCTTTCACGTCATTGACGTAGACCGCCACCGACTCGGCGCCACCAGCCGCCATAAAGATCCAGGTAGTGATGCCGAGGAAGGCCCAGCTGAAATCGGGGACCATGGCCTCGACCGTGATGGGGTCGGCTGGCTGTACGCCGCCCACCAGTGCCGCACCCGCCAGCAGAATGTAGGAGAGGGTCAGCAGCAGCATCAGGGACGAGGTCACCGAGGTGATGGGGCCGAGCATCTTGGCGCCGTTGGTGGAGACGTAGGTGGCAAAGGCAAACAGCACCATGCTCAATGCCGTGGTCGCCACCGGGGTGAGAATGTACTCGTAGCCGAGGAAGGCATAGGAGGCGTAGGCGATGACCCGTGGCAGCAGCGAGGTAAAGAAGAAGAGGTTCACGAACCAGTAGGTGTAGGCGGAGATAAAGGCCCAGCGACCGCCGAGGGAGCTCTTCACCCAGGCATAGACGCCTGCTTCGGAGTTCTTATTCAGTGACACAAATTCCGCAATGATCAGGCAGAACGGAATGAAGTAAAAAAGGGTGGCCAGAAAGAACATCGGGGCCGAGGCCAGACCGATTTCGATGTTGTTGTTGATGACGTTGTTGAAGCTGAATACCGCCGCGAAGGTGAGCGACAGCAGACCAAACTTGCCTATCGTATTGCGTTTGGAATCAGACATGGTGCATCTCCAGACCTGTAGTTATCTCGCGAAAGAGCGGGGCATGATTTGTAGGGTGAGCCCCGCCCTTCCGGCTTTGTCAGTGCAGAACCGGCGGCTTGTTATTTGTTTTTGAAGTAGCCGCCTTCGACGGTGACCTTGATGATCAGCTTGCGCACCGGGCTGTCGCCTGCGAACCGGTAAGCCTCGTCGTTCTCGAAGATCACCACCTGCCCATTGCCGACCTGCTGGCGCTCACGCACCTCACCGGCCAGCCACTCGCGGTCGGTGGTATCGTCATAGGCCTGCTCGACCGCCAGCTCGCTCTTGGCAGCCCACTCCACCGTCTCTTCCCCTTCCAGGTAGTAGTGAACGTCGAAGTAGCGGCGCTGCCCCTCGAACAACGAGGTGGCCGGGCTGGCCCCCTCCTGCAAGCGGTAGGTGAGGGAGTCACCGATGGAGTGGCAGATGCCGGGCTTGAGGTTCGGCAGGTTGTTGATGGCCTCCACGCAGCGGCTCCACTTCTTGCCCTCCCGGTAGATGTTTTTGAACAGGGTCAGGTTGTCCAGGGTGATCATGCGAGGTTCCTCCCGCCGTTGATGGTGAGATCGAGCCCGGCCAGCGCAGCCGGATTGAGGTTGCCACGGGCGATAGGTAGCAGGGTCAGGCCGAAGCTGAACGGTTCGAAGCGCACCCGCCAGGAGTCCAGCACCTCGGAGCCCCAGGAGTTGGAGCCGAGCCCCAGCACCTTGTGATCCAGATTGAGGGTGAGATAACCGCAGGGCTCCAGCTCGTTGATGTGCTGCGCCGCGTGGATATGCTCCCAGCTGTAGGGCCAGACGCTCAGGTTGATGGGGGCATCGGGCCGCACGTAGAGACCGGCGCCGTGGCGGTTGGTCAGGGTCGCCCAGCGCACCTGCTGACGGTTGCCGTTGTCCTGCGGGAAGGGGTAGTGCTCCCACATCTCGCCGACTGTGCTCTGGAAGCTGTCGATCCAGTTGCTCTGGCGGCTGTCCTGATAGTTTTCGCCCGGCCCCATGCCGTAGTAGTGCACTCGGTCGAGATCCTGACGAATGCCCAGCTCGAAGCCGATCTTGGGAATGATGTCGTCATAACCGCCGTAGGGCTGGCCGGAGAGTGCCACGTGCAGCTGACCGTTCGGGCTCAGGGTGTAGACGTAGCGGCAGCGCATGCCGAAGTCGAACACCGGCGGCGCGATCAGGCTCTCGACCGTCACCTCGACCGCCTCGCCCAGCTGGCGCCAGCTTAAGGTGCGGAAGTGCTCCTGCATGATCTGCAGGTGGTTCGGGTGCCACAGGCTCTCGTACTCCTGCTTGTGGTTGTCGATCATCGGCTTGAAGAAGGTGAGGCGCGGCGAACGCTCGATGAGCTCGATACCATCCTGCTGCCAGCTCACCAGCTTGCCGTCGAGGCGCGAGAAGCGCAGGGCAAAGCCGCTACCGCTCAAGGTCAGCGCGAGGCGCTCATCAGCGATATCCAACGGAGTAGCGTTGGGATTGGCAAAGGGCTGCAGCTGGCGAGTCGACTCTTTCAGCCGGAACTGGTACTGGCCCAGCTCGTGCTCCGCCGCGCTGTAACGGGTGGCAGTGGCCTTGATGACCCGCAGCTGGACGAAGGTTTCCCGCCCATCAAGGGATGGCAGCTCGAGTTGTAGCTCAGTGGTGGCACCGGGAGCAATCCCTTCCAACCGGATTTGCTGGCTGGCCAGCAGCTCGCCCTCAGCCTTCACTTCGACCAGCAGACGGATGTCGTCGAGACTGGAGAACCAGTAGCGGTTTTCCACTTCCAGCTTGCCGCTCGCCAGATCCAGTGCCCGCACCTTGACCGGGCAGATCACCTGCTTGTATTCATGCAGCCCCGGCCCCGGGGTCTGATCCGGATAGATGAGGCCATCCATGCAGAAGTTGTAGTTGTTGGGGTAGTCGCCGTAGTCGCCGCCGTACTTGTAGACTGGGCGGCCCTGCTCGTCCTGATCCAGAATGCCGTGATCGCACCACTCCCAGATGTAGTGACCCTGAATGTGGGGATGGCGGTCAAACACCTGCTGGTATTCGCTCAGGCCACCCGGGCCGTTGCCCATGGCGTGGGCGTATTCGCAGAGGATGCGTGGCTTCGCCATCGGGAACTCGCCGAAGCAGTTCATCTGGGAGACGCGGGAGTACATGGTGCTGACCACATCCACCACCTCGGCATCGCGATCCTCTTCGTAGTGCACCAGCCGGGTCGGGTCGATCGCCTTGCAGCGCTGGTACATGGCTCTGATGTTGCAACCGTAGCCGGACTCGTTGCCGAGCGACCAGATGATGATGGAGGGGTGGTTCTTCTGGGCGTGCACGTGGCGCTCGATGCGATCCACGAACACCGGCTCCCAGAAGGAGTCGTCGGTGATGCGGCTGAGATCGCCGACGTTGGCAAAGCCGTGGGTCTCCACGTCGGTCTCCGCCATCACGAACAGACCGTACTGGTCGCACAGCTCGTAGAAACGCGGGTCGTTCGGGTAGTGGGCGGTGCGCACCGAGTTGAGGTTGTGCTGCTTCATCAACACGATATCGCGCTCAACACGGTCCATGCCGACCGCACGGCTCTTGAGGTGGTCGTTGTCGTGACGGTTCACCCCGTGCAGCTTGAGGTAGTGGCCGTTGACGTAGAAGAGACCATCTTTGACCTTGATTTCACGCACCCCGACCCGCTGCGGGATCACTTCCAGCAGCTCGCCCTGACCGTTGTAGAGGGAGAGTTGCAGCTGGTAGAGGTAAGGATCTTCGGCGCTCCACAGATGGGGGTTGGCCAGATCCAGCGTGAAGCGGCAATCACACTTGCCGTCGATGGCGAGATGGTCGAGCGAGCCGCTGGCGATCTCGCTGCCCTGATCCAGCAGGGACCAGACCAGACGGAGATCACGGGCTGCTGCCCCCAGGTTCTCCAGCTGGATATCGCAGCTCAGGGTCGCGCTCCGGTTGTCGTCGGCCAGCGCGGTGCGGATGAAGAAGTCCTGCACATGGGCGGCCGGTTTGCCCACCAGATAGACGTCGCGGAAGATCCCCGCCATCCACCACATGTCCTGATCTTCGATATAGGTGGAGTCCGCCCACTGCATCACCCGTACCGACAGCAGGTTCTCGCCAATGTTGGCGTAGGCACTGATATCGAACTCGGCGGTGAGACGGCTCCCCTTGCTGAAGCCGACATAGTGGCCGTTCACATAGACCTCGAAGTAGGTCTCCACCCCGTCAAACTTGATGATCACCTGCTCGCCATCCCAGGCCGGGCTCAGCGTGAAGCTGCGCTGATAGGCGCCGGTGGGGTTGTTGGTCGGCACGAAGGGCACGTCTATGGGGAAGGGAAAACCTTCGTCGGTGTACTGGAGCTGACCATGTCCTTCCATCTGCCACATGTTGGGCACGGTGATCTGGCCCCACTCGCTCATGGGGCTGTGATAGAAGGCCTCCGGCACCTGCAGGGGGTGGTCGAAGTAGTGGAACTGCCATTGGCCGCTCAGCCCCAGAAAACGGCGGCTCAGCTCGCGCTGCATGGTGGCCGCCAGCACGTGGTCGGCATAAGAGAAGAAGTAGGCGCGCGGAGCCAGCCTGTTTTCACCAACGAATTGGACGTTTTCCCAGTTATTCACATGTCCTCCCGGAACAAGGCAACGTTAACTGGGTAAATTTTAGATAAACATTTACTAAATATCAGTTTTGAATAGGTAAAGTTTTAACCTGATCACAGTGAGCGGATGGTTTTGTGAGCGAGATCAGAAGCGGAAGATAAAAGGGAATAGGGCGGATGGGTGTGGCATGGATGTTGATGATAGCTGGCTGAATGGCAGTAAAATCAACTATAAAACATTGTGATGTGACGTCATTGGATGATATGGCAAAGCAGTTTGCTTGGTAGGGGTGTCGCACCACCGCAAGATGGTGCGACTAAAAATCAGAATGTTTTACTAAAATCAGCGCGTGGTGCCGCGTAGGGTCAACTTGCTCGGTACCAGCACCCGCAGCGGGATATCCCGCTCGTCCCGCAGCCGTTCGACCAACAAATTGACTCCCTGGGAGCCCATCAACTCGGAGTGGATCCGCACCGTTGAGAGCGGCGGGAAGGTGAACTTGGCGGTCGGAATATCGTTGACGCTGATAAGCTCGATCTGCTGGGGAATCGCCAGTCCCTTCTCATGGATGGCACGCAGCACACCGATGGCGATGGAGTCGGAGGCGACAAACAGCGCCCTGGGCCAGTCGCCGGCCAGCATCTCCTTCGCCAGCTTGTAGCCGGAAGCGCTGGAGAAGTCTCCGCGATAGAGGTCGCTCTCCTGCACCACCCCAAGCCGCTGGCCATAATCGCGAAAGGCGAGTTCCCGCAGATCCGGGCCATCATCCTGGCCACCGATATAGCCGATGCGCTGATGGCCTTCGGCGATGAAGAAGTCCACTACCTGCTGGCTGATGAGTGCCAGATCCACGTCAATCGAGTCAAAATCGCCCTGAGAGCGGCAATCCACGAACACCAGCTGGGCAGACAGGCCGCGCAGCACGGCCAGCCGTTCTTCCGGCAGATGGCCGATGACCAGGATGCCATCGACGGCAGAGAGCTCACGCCCCTCGGCACCGTTGTAGCAGTGGGCCAACTCGATGTTGAGGCGGGTGCACTGGGTCTCGATGCCGTAGCGGATGGCGAGGTAATAGGGATCGTTGACCTCGGTGCTCTGGGGATAGGCGTAGACAGCCAGGAGCTGCAGCTTGCTCTTGTGCACCCCTTTGCGGGCGCTGCTGGTCTTGTACTCCAGCCGCTCGGCAATCTCGAAGATCTTCTGCCTGGTCTCGTCCTTGACGCTCAGACTGGGATCCTCGTTCAGCACACGGGATACGGTAGCAAGCGATACCCCCGCCTCCTGTGCAATTTCCTTCAACGTAGCCATCAATACCTCGCAGGCAGCATCACGTGTTCATCGGGCAACGGCTAAAGAGTAACGAGCAATCCCTTGATAGCCCAGCATTTTTACTGAAATAGAAGCAGGGAATTGAGGCGGGAGGACAGAAATGCAAAAAGGCCTCCCGCATGGGAGGCCTCTTCTGAATAGGTGCCTGACAGTGTCCTACTCTCGCATGGCGAATGCCACACTACCATCGGCGCTACCGCGTTTCACTTCTGAGTTCGGCATGGGATCAGGTGGTTCCACGGCGCTATTGCCGTCAGGCAAAAGCTTGTACTGCTTGAAAATGGTGCTGATACCCAGAATCGAACTGGGGACCTCATCCTTACCAAGGATGCGCTCTACCGACTGAGCCATATCAGCACACTAACCGGTAAAGACCACGCTCAATGCGTAATCTAAAATTGGGTGCCTGGCAGTGTCCTACTCTCGCATGGCGAATGCCACACTACCATCGGCGCTACAGCGTTTCACTTCTGAGTTCGGCATGGGGTCAGGTGGTTCCACTGCGCTATTGCCGCCAGGCAAAA